>JASLMQ010000203.1 GCA_030746455.1 Candidatus Latescibacterota bacterium | reverse complement strand
GCATGCGGCTCTCCCGATCCGGGATTGCTCCCCATTTCGCGTCTGGCTATTCCCCCAGAGTCGCCTTCGTCCAGTAGGCCTCGAAATGCTCCTGAAACCAGTCTCCGACTGACTGGGCCAACGCGTTGAAGCCGCCCCAGCTCCACCGCGTGATCCGCGGCATCCCCGTGAGCGACTCGAGCGCCTGCCGTCTCTCCACGCCGGGGAAATCGACGTCCATCCCCATCTGGATCAGCTCACGTTCATACGCGAAGGTGACCATCGCCTCGGCGTGCGCCGCGATCTTTTCGGGGTCAAGGACGTCGGTCCGGAGGCAGACGACCTGCCTCTCGTTGTGGAGGAATTCCCGCACCCAGCGTTCCGGAACCTTTCCCTTCGCCTCCGCGCCCGCCCGATCGACCTGCGCCCGACTCAGGACGCCGTAGGTGCGGCAGACAAGCGGACGAGCCGGGTGGATCGAGCAGGCCCCCTCCCGGGTCAGAAATGGGCACCGTTTAGGGCGCTCCTCGGTGTAGCCCAGGAGCTCTTCCTGTCTGGCCGCGGGAAGCCGGTCTCGTACGTACCCCAGAACGTTGAGATACTCGACCGTGTAAAGCGGATACATCGTGGCGAACTGGGCAGCATCCTCCTCGGCCGTCAGCTCGCAGCACCACCCCGGCCGATCGCACCGACAGGATACGCGCGGCACCCGGTCGTAGAGCGCCTCCAGACGAGCGTGCGCCTGTTCTCCAAGGCCCTGAGCACTCCCGGCCTCCGAAACGGCCGTGCCCGTGGCCGCCGCCTCGCCTGCGGACATCAGCGCCTGTTCCCGGCCCGCCGCTTGCGGCCCTTCGTCGCAGGGGTCTGGATGTTGTAGAAGGCCTCCATCCCGGGGTAGACCGCCGCCTCACCCAGCTCTTCCTCGATCCGCAGCAGCTGGTTGTATTTCGCGATGCGGTCCGAGCGCGATGCGGACCCCGTCTTGATCTGCCCCGCGTTGGTACCCACTGCGATGTCGGCGATCGTCGAATCCTCCGTTTCCCCCGACCGGTGAGAGATAACGGTGGTGTATCCCGCCCGTTTGGCGGTTTCGATCGCATCCAGCGTCTCGGTGAGCGTGCCGATCTGGTTGACCTTGACCAGGATCGAGTTGGCCACCTTCGTCTCGATACCGCGCTTCAGGAACTCGGTATTCGTGACGAACAGATCGTCGCCGACGAGCTGTACCCGGTCGCCGAGCTTCGCGGTAAGCTCCTCCCAGCCCTTCCAGTCGGTCTCGCCAAGTCCATCCTCGATGGAGATGATCGGGTAGCGCGAGGCCCAGTCCGTCCAGAACTCGATCATCCCCTTGGCGTTCCGCTTGGACCCGTCGGACTTCTTGAATACGTACTGCCGGCCGGTGTGAAACTCGCTTGTCGCGGGATCCAGCGCCACAAAGACGTCCTGGCCGAGTCGGAAGCCCGCCTTGCGCACGGCCTTCGCGATCACCTCGAGTGCTTCCTCGTTGGAGCCCAGGCTGGGCGCGAAGCCGCCCTCGTCGCCCACGCCGGTGCTGTAGTCGCCGTCGTGGAGAACCGACCGCAGCGCGTGGAAGATCTCGGCGCCCGTCCGGAGCGCCTCCCGGAAGGTCGATGCGCCCGTTGGCATCACCATGAATTCCTGCAGATCCACGCTGCTGTCGGCGTGGGCACCACCGTTGAGGATGTTCATCATCGGAACGGGAAGCTGGCACGCCCCAGCACCGCCGATGTACCGGTAGAGAGGCATTCCATAGGCGGCTGCGGCGGCCTTGGCCGTGGCCAGCGACACACCGAGGATCCCGTTGGCGCCGAGTTTACCCTTGTTGGGTGTGCCATCCAGCTCGATCATCCGGCGGTCGATCGCGATCTGGTCCGAGGGGTCGGCGCCAACCACCGCAGGAGCGATCTTCTTGTTGACATTCTCGACGGCCTGGAGCACCCCCTTGCCCTGATAGCGCTTTAGATCACCATCCCGCAGCTCCACCGCCTCGTTCTCACCGGTAGAGGCCCCCGAAGGCACAGCCGCGCGGCCCACCACACTGGAGGTTAGCGTCACCTCGACCTCAACCGTCGGGTTCCCCCTGGAATCCAGGATCTCACGCGCGTGTGCCCTCTCAATCTGCGTCATTGCCCCTCTCTCCCTGAATGGATTCCGATCCGCCCCTCAAACGCAACGAAGGGCAGAGAACGGCACGGAGGATGACGGGTCCAGCAGGCGTCCGTCTCCCCGAATCCCGGGCCGTTATCTGCCTTCCTTTGGTGTTGAAAACAAAGCGAATATAGCGACATTCACATATTCGAGCAAGAACAAAGGGGGTCGGATCCCGCTTATCCGGCGGGCCGGACCCCCTCGGTGGATCAGGTGGGCGTATAGGTGTCGCGATGGGCCTCCGGCACCCGGAGACGGCTACCCGCCCAGGCCGACGGCTTCAAGCTCGCGCCGCACGCGCCTCAAGCGTTCGATGTCGCTCCGGAACTGCCCGGCAATGGCCTGTGAAAGCCGGTAGAGGACCTTGAAGCCCAACCGCGGGTCGGTAGCGACAAGATCCATGAGGTCAGGCCTGAAGAAGCCGACCAGCTCGCTTTTCTCCGCGGCAACAATCGACGTCGACCGCGGTGTGTCGTCGAGCAGGGCGAACTCCCCGAGGAGCTCGCCCTCGCCCAGCTCCCCAACCACAATGTCGGATCCGTCGTCCGCGCGCCGGACCACGTTCACGCTACCCGAGACGACCACGAAGAAGCCCGACCGGGGCACCCAGGCCCGAAGCACGACCTCGCCCGCACCGAAACGCCTGCGATGCACGATCCGCTCGATCTTCTCGAGCTCCCGCCAGGTGAGTGTCGCGAAGACG
>JASLMQ010000202.1 GCA_030746455.1 Candidatus Latescibacterota bacterium | reverse complement strand
GAACCCGGTCACCACGAAAGACACGAAAAACACGAAAGAAGGGCATATCCAGGTGGAGGAAGGCCCGGGCGTTGGCTCACAAAGGGAGGCATGAAGGATCCAGGCCTGGGCCCGAGGCGGAACCTGGGTACCCAGGCGCTTTGCGCCCGGAGCCCTCGGCGTTTTGTCGCATTGAGGTTAGGGAGCGGGAAGACCGCGTGGTTCAGGTGAAGAGGCCAAAACTAGGAAGGACACGAAGTGCACGAAGGATAGATCGAGATTCAGTAGATCTTTCCCAAGTGCATCTCGGCAATATGATGAGATATCTGTTCAAGAGGCGATTGCTCGTCCTCCTGATCCTGATGGCGCCCGTTGTGTGCTCAGCTCAGACGGTGGAGCGGTTTCCGAAGCCGGACTTCCAGTCGGACTACACCCGGCCCGATCTGAACACCCCGGCACCGCGGGCTGAGGCGCGAGAGGTGGTCGACATCGTCGTATTGATCGTGACGTTGTCTCTCGCCTCGTATTTCGCGCTTCGGCTGCGGTCGCGCAAGGCCATGTTCGTGCTGATGATCTTCAGCATGATCTACTTCGGCTTCTACAGAGAAGGATGCGTGTGCTCCGTCGGCTCTATCCAGAACGTTGCCACGGCGCTGTTTCATCCCGGGTATGCCATCCCGATCTCGGTGGTCCTGTTCTTCACGATCCCGCTCCTGTTCACGCTCTTCTTCGGCCGAACGTTCTGCGCGGCCGTCTGCCCGCTCGGCGTGGTCCAGGATGTGGTGGTGCTCAAGCCGGTCAGAATCGCGCCGTGGCTGTCTCACAGCCTGTCGCTGCTGCCCCACATCTATCTGGCGCTTGCCGTCCTGTTCGCGGCCACCGGGGCCGGGTACATCATCTGTCAATACGACCCGTTCATCGGGTTCTACCGGTTCAGTGCGCCCTTCCACATGGTGCTGCTGGGTCTGTCCCTTCTCTTGTTGGGGACGGTGGTTGCACGGCCCTACTGTCGTTTCCTGTGCCCCTACGGTGTGCTTCTGGATTGGATGTCCAGGATCTCGAGGACGCATGCGACGATCACGCCTGACGAATGCAGCGACTGCCGTCTCTGTGAGGCGTCCTGTCCGTTCGACGCCATCAAGCTGCCTGACGACGCGCAGGTGACGACAGAGAGGCCCCGCGAGGTCAGGCGGCTGGCGATGCTGCTCGTCCTGTTGCCTGTTCTGGTCGTTGGAACCGGATGGATCGCGTCGCGGCTGGGTGACCCGCTCTCCGGGCAGCACACCATGGTGGCTCTGGCCGATGAGATTCGGATGGAGAACGCGGGTCTGCGCGTGGAGACGACGGAGAACACGCGCACGTTCCGGGCCTCGGGCAGGCCGGACAGCGATCTGTTCGAGGAGGCGGAGGCCGTCAGGAGCCGGTTCGTCACGGGCGGATGGATAATGGGCGCATTCCTGGGCCTGATTGTCGGCCTAAAGCCGATTCAGCTGACGCTCCGAAGGAAGCAGACGGGTTACGAAATCGACAAAGGGCTCTGTCTCAGCTGTGCCCGATGTTTCGCGTATTGCCCCTATGAGCTGGTACGTCGCGGCGTCATCACTCCTGAAGAGGTCCCATAGGTGGAAACCCAGTCTACAGAGAGCAGAGCCGGCGGCGCGTGGTACACGATCGCGAAGAGTGCCGCGATCGTGTCGGGCATCTTCGTCCTGCTGCTCAGCACGCTGATCATCGTGAACTACCTGCAGGTTCGGACGATCGATCCGCTGAACAGTGACGCCCTCACCCAGCTGATGCAGCAGCACCGCCAGGAGCCGGGAAACGAGTCGCTGAAGGAGCAGATACGGGCACTCGACCTGCTGGCGAGGAAGGCCTACTTCACGCACCAGTGGCAGTTGCGTATCGGCAGCTATCTCCTGTTTGGGTCGGTGCTCGTCTTCCTGGGGGCGCTGAAACACCTCAGCTCGCTCCGGACCAGCCTCCCGGACCTCTCCCGCGAGCGCAGTCAGGAGTGGGCCTGGGAGGAACGGATCCTGGCCCGCAAGGGTCTGCTCTTCACCGGCCTGGGCCTGTTTGCCGCGGCCTTCGTGCTCAGCGTGGTCTCCGAGGAGCAGACCTCGCCAGTCGACCCGACCGCGTCGGGCTCTGCCTTCCCCAGTGCCGAGGAGATCAGGGCGCAGTGGCCCACGTTCCGGGGACCCGAGGGCAACGGGATCGCCTACGCCTCCGGCATCCCGACGCATTGGGACGGTCCGTCGGGTGATCATATTCTGTGGAAGGTCCCCGTGCCCAAGCCCGGGTACGGGTCACCCATCCTCTGGGAGGGGAAGCTGTTCCTGTCCGGTGCGGACCAGACCGTTCAGGAGGTCTATTGCTACGACGCCGGATCGGGCGATCTGCTGTGGCAGGGACAGGCGAACGATCTTCCCGGATCTCCGCCGGAGCGCCCGGACGTGACGGACGATACGGGCTATGCCGCGCCCACGATGGCTACGGACGGACAGCGGGTCTACGCCGTCTATGCAACGGGCGACGTGGCCTGCTGGGACATGGACGGGACGCGGCTGTGGGGGAGGAACCTGGGCGTTCCAGACAATCATTACGGGCACTCATCATCGCTGATGACGCATCGCAACCTTCTCCTGGTGCAGCTCGATGACAATGTGGGCGGCCTCTTGCTGGGGCTTGATGCCAGGACGGGTAGCCAGGTCTATGAGGTGGACCGGGACGTTCAGATCTCGTGGGCGTCTCCCATCCTGGTGAACACGGGTAGCCGGATGGAGTTCATCCTCAACGCGAACCCGCTGGTGATCTCGCACGATCCGCTCACAGGGCGGGAGCTGTGGCGGGTGGATTGCATGATGGGGGAGGTGGCGCCCTCGCCGGCCTACGCCGACGGGATGGTCTTCGTGGTGAACGAATACGCGCGCCTGGCGGCGATCAAGGTGAGCGGGCAGGCCGAGATGGTGTGGGAGTACGACGACAACCTGGCAGAGGTGGCCAGTCCCGTCGCCACGAGCGAGTACCTGGTGGTGGCCACGAGCTTTGGCGCGGTGGCCTGCTACGAGAGCAAGACCGGGGAGGAGCTCTGGCTCCACGATTTCGACGAGGGCTTCTACGCGTCGCCTATTCTTGTGGGCGAGCTCGTCTACCTGATGGACATGAACGGCCTGATGCACATCTTTCGACTTGGGCGCGAGTTCCGGCAGATCGCCGAGTGTCCCCTGGGGGAACGGGCGATGGCGACGCCTGCGTTTGCGGATGGGAGGATTTACATTCGGGGGATGGAGCATCTCTACTGCGTAGGAGAGTGAGAAGGGAAGTGAGAAGGCCAGCGTTCAGCTTTCAGCCGTCAGCTACCAGCAGAGGCCACCCAGGGCCATTAGCTCTTGGGGCATCGCGGTGTGGCTGATCCATTGCTCGGTTCAGCTGTGGGCTGAAGGCTGATCGCTGTCTGTTGCCGAGATCTAGAACATCCTATATGGTTACATGACCTTGCTCTACAGGATTACATGGAAGTAGACCACGACAAGGTAATCGCCGAAGTCGATGAATGGATCGCCCAGACCGGTACGGGCCGTCACGCGGTCATTCCGCTTCTGCATGCCGTGCAGAAGGAGTACCGCTACCTGCCCGAACCGGTGCTGCGCCGGATCTGCGAGGTAACGGAGATTGCGGCCGCGGACGTCGCAGGCGTTTCCACGTTCTACACCCAGTTCCGCCACGAGCCGATCGGCGAGCACCTGGTCCACGTCTGCACGGGCACGGCCTGCCATGTGAAGGGGGCCGAGCTGGTGTACGAGGGCTTTTTCCGGGAGCTCGGGATCGCCGAGGGCCGGGACACGGATTCGCGGGGTCAGTTCACGGTTCAACGGGTGGCGTGCCTGGGGTGCTGTACGCTGGCCCCGGTGGTTCAGATCGACGGCATGACCTTCGGGCACCTGAAGCCCGACGGCATCTCGAACGTCCTGGACGAGTTCCTGTCGCGGAAGGACGAGGGCGCACCGTCGGTCTTGCCGGCGGGCCACCCGGGCAACGGGCACGGCGAGATCCGTATCGGATTGGGATCGTGCTGCATCGCCAGCGGGAGCGCGCGGGTCCAGCAGGCGTTGGAGGAGACACTCGCCCAGGCGGGCGTGCAGCCCCACGTGAAGCGGGTGGGGTGTGTGGGGATGTGCCACCGCACGCCGTTGCTCGAGGTGGCGATGCCCGGACGGGATCCCGTGCTGTACGATCACGTGCTCCCGGACGATGTGCCCCGCATTCTATCGAACCACTACAGGCCGCAGAGCCCGTACAGACGACTGGTGGCCTCGGTGCAGAAGTCGGTGGAGGGCCTGCTGACCGGCCAGCCGGACGAGGCGCAGCAGGTGTTCCCGACCTCGGTGCGCGATCCCCAGGTGGAGACCTTCCTGGGGCAGCAGAAGCGCATCGTGACGGAGAAGTGTGGGGATATGGATCCCCTGGACATGTTGGAATACCGCACCAGCGGCGGGTTCCAGGCATTGACGCAATGTCTGACCGGGAGGTCCCCGAGCGAGATCATCGGGCAGGTCGTCTCCAGCGGACTCAGGGGACGGGGCGGCGCGGGATTCCCCACGGGGGTGAAGTGGCAGATCGTACACGACGCGGAGGACGAGACCAAGTACATCATCTGCAATGGCGATGAGGGTGATCCCGGGGCCTTCATGGACCGGATGATTCTCGAGTCCTATCCCTTCCGGGTGATCGAGGGAATGGCCATCGCGGCCTATGCGGTGGGGGCCCGGGAGGGATTCCTCTACATCCGGGCGGAGTACCCGCTGGCGGTCCAGCGGGTGCAGGCGGCCATCGAGCTCTGCCAGGCATCGGGGCTCCTAGGCGAGAACATCCTGAACAGCGGATTCTCACTGAGCCTTGAGATCAAGGAAGGCGCCGGGGCGTTCGTGTGCGGGGAGGAGACGGCCCTCCTGGCGTCGATCGAGGGCGACAGGGGGATGCCGAGCTTCAGGCCCCCCTATCCAGCGGAAGACGGCCTTTGGCACCATCCCACGCTGGTCAACAACTGCGAGACACTGGCGACGGTTCCGTGGATCATGCGCAACGGCCCCGAGGCCTACGCCGAGTACGGCACGGAGGAGAGCCAGGGCACAAAGGTCTTCTCGCTGGCCGGGAAGGTCGCTCGTGGCGGACTCATCGAGGTCCCCATGGGGGTGACGATCCGAGAGATCGTCGAGGGGATCGGCGGCGGGATCGAAGGCGGCAAGCGGTTCAAGGCGGTCCAGGTCGGTGGACCCTCAGGAGGATGTGTGCCGGCGGAGATGTCGGACATCAAGATCGACTACGAGGACCTGAATCAGGTGGGGGCGATGATGGGGTCGGGCGGCCTGTTGGTGATGGACGAGGCCGACTGCATGGTGGACATCGCCCGATACTTCCTGACGTTCACATACGATCAGTCGTGCGGCAAGTGTACGGCCTGCCGGATCGGCACGCATCATATGCTGGACATCCTGACCCGTCTCTGCTCGGGCCGGGGGAAACGGCAGGATCTGGCCAAGCTCGAGGAGATCGCCACCATCACCAAGGCGCGGAGCCTGTGCGGGCTGGGCAAGACCGCGCCCAACCCGGTTCTGACCACCCTGAGGTACTTCCGGGACGAGTATGAGGCCCATCTGGAGGGTGTCTGTCCCGCGCAGCGGTGCAAGGACCTCATCTCCTACTCGATCACGAGCACGTGCATCGGGTGCACCGTCTGCGCCCAGAGGTGTCCGGCGGAGGCCATCCCCATCGAACCCTACCAGCAGCACCGGATCGATCAGGACACGTGCACCCGGTGCGACATCTGCAGGCAGGTCTGTCCGAACGATTCCATAGAGGTGACGTGAGCGTAATCCGACTGACGATAGACGACCAGGAGGCGGTCGTTCCGGAGGGGAGCACCCTCCTGAGGGCGGCCGAGGAGCTGGGGATCGAGATCCCGACCCTGTGCCATTTGGACGGGCTGGAGCCCACCACATCGTGCATGGTGTGCGTGGTACACGATCTGCAGACCGACCGGCTCATTCCGGCCTGCTCCATGCCGGCCTCCGAGGGGATGGTGATCCAGACGCGGGACGAGCAGGTGTGCGCCGCGCGGAAGGACACGCTGGACCTGCTTCTGAGCGAGCACGTGGGAGACTGCGAGGCCCCCTGCCAGAGGGCGTGCCCGGCACATATGGACGTGCCGACGATGGTGCGCCTGATCCAGTCGCAGAGCATGGGTGAGGCCATCGCGACGGTGAAGGGAGACATCGCGCTCCCCGCCACGCTGGGCCGCATCTGCCCGGCGCCCTGCGAGAGCGGGTGCAATCGGAAGGGGCACGACGGCGCGGTCTCGGTCTGCATGCTCAAGCGGTACACCGCGGACGCCGACCTGGCACGGGAAGATCCCTACGCCCCCGAGCTGGAGAGGCCCTCGGGGAAGCGGGTCGCAATCGTGGGCGGCGGGCCGACGGGCCTGTCGGCGGCCTACTACCTGATCCAGGAGGGACACGCCGCCCGTATCTACGACGACCATCCTCAACTGGGGGGCATGCTGCGCTACGGTGTGCTCGACCAGGATTTGCCGAAGCCGGTGCTGGACGCGGAGATCGCGCGGATCCTGGCGCTGGGCGTGGAGTTCCATCCGAACACCGCGTTCGGGCGGGATATCACACTCGAGGGGCTTCGGCAGACCCACGATGCGGTGGTTCTCGCCTTCGGAACGGTGGGCCCCGAGACGCCGGAGATCCCCGGACTGGAGCTGTCACGCAGGGGTGTCGCGATCAAGCGGAATACACACGAAACGAGCCTCGACGGGGTCTTCGCGGGGGGAAACGCCGTTTCGGAAAGCCGTCTCGCCATTCGTGCCCTGGCGCACGGCAAGGAAATTGCACGATCGGTTGATCAGTTCCTGCGCGGCGAGGCCGTGATCGGGATACCCGGACGGTTCGCCTCCCGGATCGGCAAGCTGCTGGAG
>JASLMQ010000201.1 GCA_030746455.1 Candidatus Latescibacterota bacterium | reverse complement strand
GGGCTGGTCCATTTCCGGCCTGAAGCACCTCGACAGGCTGATGGACGAGCATGCGGAACGCGTGAAGGCAACCGGGAACCTCGCGGCGATCAAGATCGCCCTTGCCTATGCCCGAACTCTGGATTTCGAGGATACCCCATTCACTGACGCGGACAGGATCTTCACCGCCATTCTCAAAGGGGAAGAGGTCGAAGCGCGACCTTTGCACGACTATCTGGTCCACAGGATCTTTGAGCGTGCGGAGGCCTTCGACCTTCCGGTTCAGATCCACACCGGCTACCTGGCTGGCAACTGGGGCGACTTCCGCTGGGGTGACCCGGCGCCGCTGATACCTGTCTTCCAGAAGTATAGAAACGTGAGATTCGACCTGTTCCACGCGGCCTGGCCCTACTCCGAGTTCATGGGCGCGGTTGGGAGTGCGTTCCCCAACGTGTGGATCGACCTCTGCTGGGCCTGGTCCATGAATCCCGTGCAGATGGAACGGATCCTCGACGAATGGTTGTCCTGCGTCCCCAGCAACAAGATCCTCGGCTTCGGGGCCGATACGAGGTCGCCGTTCCCGGTGGTGGGCTATGCGGAGCAGGCCAGACACGGGATCGCTAATGTACTGAAGAAGAAGATCGACACCGGTGAGTACGACCTGGACACGGCGCAATTCGTCGCGCGTCGGATCATGCACGAGAACGCCCGCGAGCTGTTCCGGATGTAAGGGGTGGGAAATCAGAGATGACCGACGATAGAGCCGCTTGGGTGATCATCGCGTTGGCAGTCGCGCTCGTAGTGAGTCCGGGACTCTCTACCTCCGCCCAGGCGACCGGCCTCATCCAGGCCGATGGCCGCACGTTCCGCGATGTCATCGCCTCCTGCTTCGATCGACCGTTCCAGACCGATGCGGACATGCGCATCTACCACACCAACACCAAAGGGCGCGTGGCCACCGATGGGGAACCGGTCTTCTTCAGCTATCCCGGTATCCAGGACGTCCTCGTCAACGGTAGATCCCAGCCAGTCGTGCAAAGGGGGCCGAATCGGGTCCGGGTCCGCATGGCGGCCGGCGTGCACGACGTGGTGATCTCGGCTTCGTCGGCTGGCGCCGCCTTCGATCTGCCGGTTGGGCCGGATAGAGATACGGGCTCGGTGGGCGACGTCGACGCCTTCAACAAACGGGCAGGGGAGCTGCAACCCGGCGACGAGCTGGTCGTCAAGAACGGCGTGTACACGGGATGGGCCACGGCCCTCATAGAGGCCGAAGGCACTCCCGAGAGGCCGGTGGTCATCAGGCCGCAGACTCCGGGCGGCGTCATCTTCCGCGGTCGCACGCACTTCCGTCTCTCCGGACGGCACATCGTGTTCAAGGGATTCCGCTTCGACCACGCGGGGCCGGCCCACGTACTATACGTGATCGGAGGCGAGAACATCCGCATCACGCAGTGCCAGTTCGCCAGTTGCGGCGACGCTGGCCGTACCTATAGCCACATCGTCAGGATCACCAGGAACAGCCATCGCAACCGCGTCGACCACTGCTACTTCACGGCCAGCAAGTCCATCAGCGTGGGGTTACGGATCATCGGAGCCGATGACCTTCCGACCCACAACCGCATCGACCACAACATATTCCGTGACATCTTCAGGTATTGGGGAAACGGCCAGGAGAACATCCAGCTTGGAGGACCATCCAAGTGCACAGTATCCGAGGCCAAAGTCTACACGCTCGTGGACCACTGTTTGTTCGACAACGCCTGGGGCGACAGCGAAACCATCTCCAACAAGTCCTCCAACAACTCCATTCGCTACAACGTGGCGGCCAACTGCCTGTATTCCGGCTTCACCATCCGGTCGGGCAACGACGTCAGGTTCGAGGGCAACGTCATGGCCAACAGCGGGGGAGGTGTTCGCGTATTCGGCGATCGACACATCATCGCCAACAACCTCTTCCTCAACCTGCTCGACGCGGGCATAGCGCTCATGCCGGGGTCGACCAACTCACGCCTCAGGACCGCCGCCACGAACACCCTCATCGCCCACAACACCTTTGTCGAATGCCCCGTCACGGCCATCGGCGCCGAACGAGAGAGCCCCGACAGCCCCATCGGTGTGGAGGGCGTCACCGTCCTCAACAACCTGATCACCGGAGGCAGGGGAGAACTGGTCGACCTGAAGGCAGCCGCCGGAGTCGACACGCGCCGGAACCTGATCTGGCCCACGGGACACGCTAGGATCGAGACGGGTCGATCCTGGCCGATCCTCTACTCGAAGCATCGGGGTTGGCCCTGCAGACGGCGCAAGGAAGCCCCGCTGTTGACGCCGCTATCCCGCACGAGCTGATCACGCTGGACCGCTGGGGTCGGAATCGGCCGGTGGGTCCAACACCCGACATCGGCGCCGACGAGATGGGTCCCGGAGACCGCCCGTTCGATTCGCTGCCAGAGATCCCGCCTCCGCCCGTTCTGATGCCCGATCTGTACAAAGGGGAGTACCGGTTCTCCATCGGTCGGGATTCCGAGTTCCGACTCGTCGATGGGTCGTTGGAAGCGGACCCTCCGCTCCCCGATGGCTTCGTGATGGCGTGGGACTACCTGCCCGAGCAGTGGGCCTCCAGGGCCTCGCTGACCTTCTCGGCCGGCAAGGACAACCGGGGCTACACCCTGTCGTGGGGTGGGGCCGACAGCGAGGGACGGCCTCTCGGTGTGATCACACTGCGCAGAGGGTCTGCGTTGGAGTGGGTGGCCGATGGCCCCGATATCGTCCATCACCGCATGACCTACAACAGGGCCAGGAGGCCGAAACAACCCGAGCGTCCGCCGGATGAATGGTACCGCTTCCTCCTCATCAAGCATCGGAGGATGGTCTGGCTGGCCCTTGCGGGTCGGAGAGGGTCGATGGCCATACCGGTCGTGCCGGTGCTCGTGTGGCAGGATTTGGATACGCCGCTTGGCGGTCCGGGTCTGCGGATCGAGCAGACCGACGGGGGCGTCTGGCGTAACCTGGAGGTATGGTCCTTTGAGCACGACGGCGACGCAGTGCCACCCGCACCGGTGGATCTCACGGCGCGAAGCAAGGGCGTCGGTCGGATCGCCCTGAGCTGGCAGCACGGAAAGCCAGGCCGTATGAGCTGCGCGTACGAAGTCTATCGCTACCCAAACGAGGATTCCCGTCCCACGGAGGCCAACCGCATCGCCGGCCCCATCGTGGGTACGGGCTATGACGACTTCGAGCCACCGGCCGGTCAGACGCTCCACTACCAGGTGCGTGCGCGCGATGTGCTCGGCCGAACCTCGCGGTTCGTCGAGGCCAGGGTCCGTCCCGCTCGGACAGGACCGATGTACACCTATCTGCGCGCCGGGTCGGCCGAAGAGGTGCAGCCGCCTCTCATGCTCCAGCGGGAAAGCCCCGGCGGCCCGGAACTCCTGGTCGTGCCGCCCAACGCGGGCTCGCTCATCAAGGGCCCGGTGAAGGAAGGCCTCGCGCGATATGGGTTCAGTGTGCCCCTCGCCGGCCAATACGCTCTATGGGGCCTGGCCCGTGGGCCGGACAGTTCGGCCGACTCGTTCTATCTCTCTCTGGACGATGAGGCGCTGGCCTCCTACAGGGGATGGTCGACCGGCGTGCACGACGTCTGGATGTGGCGACGAGTTTGGCAGAAAGAGCTGGCCGCAGGCGAGCACACCATCCGCATCAAGCACCGAGAAACCGGCCCTCTGCTGAAAGCCCTTCTTGTCACCGATGATCTCGACTTCTCGCCGGCCCCGCCATAGGGCGGCAGTGTCTGTCTGCTACCTAGCTGGTCTGTAGAACTCGGAAATTGTTCAATTTGAAGAAACGGAAGCCAGGAAGAGGTTCTGCCCACGTCCTGCTTGTCGCAGTTTTCGCGCCTGGAGCCTGTCCCGGATGAAATCACAGTCACATTCAAACAGTGGATTGGCCGCATCCGGGACCTGTCCCGGCCGGCTGCAAGAATGACACTCCAAGAGGCTGTCAACAGCAGACGGGACGTCTTTCGTAGTTACGGTCTTCGCAGTCAGAAATGAGGTCGGAGAAGCCATGCTCAAGACCAGCCTGAACGCCTATTCCTACAATCGAGCCCTCAGCGGGGACTTCACGTTGTTCGATCTGCTCGACACCTGCGCCGAGCTGGGCTTCGATGCCATAGACGCGACGGGCTACTACTTCCCCGGCTATCCTGGGGTCCCGGACAACGCGGTGGTGAACGAGTTCAAGCGCAAGGCCTTCCGGCTGGGCCTGGACATCAGCGGCACCGGGGTGCGCAATGACTTCAGCTCCCCGGACACGGCCAAACGTGCCGATGATGTCCGACACATCAAGGAATGGGTCGAGGTCGCCGCCCGCCTCGGCGCCCCCGTTCTG
>JASLMQ010000200.1 GCA_030746455.1 Candidatus Latescibacterota bacterium | reverse complement strand
GGACTGTCTGCCTGACGCGGATCTTCGATACCTCGGCTTGCCGCTGGTAGGTGTCCGGTCGCTTGATGCTCTCCGTTCCGGACATCACATAGCCCTGTTGCGTTACCGCGGGCGGCGTGATGGAGGGAAGGGGCTCCTGCGGGGTGAGGGCAACGGGCTCCGGCACCTTTGTCTTCATCACGTTGAAGTACTCGACGGCAACGTAGCTCGCACCCACCAGTGCGACCAGCAGGGCCATCAACCCGAGGATGAGCGGCATTCGGCTGGGTCTGGATCGGCGGTAGTCGGACTTCTGCTCCCTTTCGATGGCCATTCGCTCCTGGTCCGACACGGGGACTAGCCTCCCCCGTCGTTTCCGTTCGGCTACGGCCGTTCCGCCACTGGTCCCCACGCCGGCCAGGATGTCCTCCGGGCGTGGACCCGAATCGTCGGACACCAGTGCGTCCAGGTCGGACAGGTCATCGTCGACGTCTTCGACATCGGGCAACACAGGGCCGTCTGAGACGATGGTCCCTCCGCCGGCTCCCGCGAGGAGCCTTTCGGCCCTCTGGAGCTTCAGGAGGTTCGAGACCTTCTTCGGTACCTGGAACTCGAGGTCGATCACGCCCAGGGGACGAGTGAAGTAGTCCGCCGCACCCAGATGAAGCGCGCTCTCTATCTGCTCTGTGATCTCACTAGAGACGATCACCGGGATAGAGGGCCCGTCCGGACTCCCGGCGACCTCCTTCAAGAACCCAAGGGGATCATCGACGCCCAGATCAAGATTGAGGAGGATCAGATCAACAGACTGATCCTGCATTGCGTCGAGGCCCTCGTTGGTCTCGTCCACCTCCACGAAATCGTAGATGGCTCCCTCTGCCCCACTCAGTGCGTCACGGAAAAGGGCTCTGTTGTCAGGATCATCATCGATAAGAAGCACGGTCGCTTCCAGATGGTCCTCATCTCCCTCCGCTACCAGGATCTCCTGGACGGATCTGAACTCGTCAAGGATGTCTTCTTCACCGCCCACCTCGAGGTCGTCGTCGAGCAACGCGTCGAGGTCTTCGGATTCGGATGTCTCGGAATCGGGTTCCGAATCGAGATCCTCCAGCAGGGAGTCCAGATCCTCGTCGTCTTCCTCTACGGTCGGCTCGGGAGCGGCTTCGTCCTCATCGAGGCCTACCAGCAGCGAGTCGAAATCTTCGTCTGCTGCCTCTTCCACCTCTTCCGGTGCATCCTCGTCCAGGCCCTCGAGCAATGAATCCAGATCTTCGTCCTCGGCTTTTGCAGACGCATCGATCTCTTCCGGTTCTCCGGCCTCCTCGGACACCTCCGCTTCTGCGGGGGCCTCCTCGTCCAATCCCTCCAGCAGGGAATCGAGATCCTCGTCCTCGGCCTCTGCAGATGCCTCGACCTCTTCCGGCTCTCCGGCCTCCTCCTCTGCTTCTTCAGCGTCCTCAGACGCCTCTTCGTCCAGCCCCTCGAGCATGGCGCTGAGTTCATCCTCGCCAGCTTCCTCGGACACTTCCTCGGCCGGGGCGTCCTCTTCTACCTCCTCAGTATCGTCGGACGTCTCTTCGTCCATCCCCTCCAGCATGGCACTGAGATCATCCTCGCCAGCTTCCTCGGACACTTCCTCAGCCGGCGCTTCCTCCTCTACCTCCTCAGTGTCGCCGGACACCTCCTCGTCCAATCCTTCGAGCATGGCGCTGAGATCATCCTCGCCAGCTTCCTCGGATGCCTCCTCTGCCGGCGCCTCCTCCTCTACCTCCTCAGTGTCGTCGGATGCCTCTTCGTCCAGCCCATCCAGCACGGCACTGAGATCATCCCCGCCAGCTTCCTCGGACACCTCCTCAGCCGGGGCCTCCTCGTCCACCGACTGCTCCGCATCGGCGAGTGTGGCCTGGTAGAGCGGATCGTCGGTGTCCTCTTCCCCGCCGTCGTCCTCGGCAGTTTCGTGCTGATCGAGCAACGCCTCGAGGTCGTCGGCGAGATCGTCTGCATCCGTCGACTCCGTGCCTCCGCCTTCATCCTCGGTCTCGGAGGGCACGTCCATATCCGAAAGCAGGGACTCGAGCTGGTCTTCCGGCCCCTCGCCAGTCTGGGTCTGCGAAACCAGCTCATCCACCGTACTCTGGTCAAGGGACTCCTCCGTTCCCTCGTCCTCCCGATCGCTATCAGGGGAAGCAGGAACCTCCTGAGGATCTTCTCTCTCGTCCGGCATGGCTCTTCACCTCGGCTCAATGCGCAGACCACGGCTGCGCAGCAAACAGGCGCTCAGGCCCCGATACTCCGGAGCCAAGATCCCAGTCTGGTCACCCTGACGCAGGGGTCTGCGACCGGTGGAGACGGCGCTTTGCTTGGTAGTCGACTGTAAATACGACACTTAGTACAAGACATACTCGGGCATAATCTATATCGACGGATCCCGGGCAGGCTTTAATGCAATGTGGAAGCGGAAAACCGCAACCAATAGGGCCTCAGGCGAATACGCAGATGATCGCTGTTCCAGAAACAGAGAAGGGGACTCGCGCGAGCCCCCTCCACACGGTCCCTATGTATGCGGAACCTATCCTTATTCCTCTTCCTCTTCGTCGATGCCCATCGGGTTCTTGATGCGGTCGATCTTGTCTTCACAGTACTTCTTGTAACGCCGATCCTTCAAGCCCTTCTCGTAGTGGCTGATGGCCTTTTCCTTCCATCCTTCGGCCTTAATCGCCTCGTAGGCATCGCCCATGATGACGTTGGCCGGGACGCTGTATCTTCGCGAACCCAAGGCCTTTCTGGCGCTGGCGATGGCGCTCTTGTACTGGTTGAGCTCAAGGTAGGCGTCTGCGAGCCGGTACCGGGCCTCCGGATACTTGCTCTTGATCTTCAGGGCGCGCAGGTAGGCGTCGCGGGCAAGCTTGAAGGAGCTGGTGGCGTCCTCCGTCCGCCCGGCCTTCTTGTGGATGCCCGCCCGGTTCGCGTAGGCGCTTCCCATGGTGAGATAGATCCTGCTGTCGTTGCCGATGTTCGCGGCGGCGCGCTTCAGGGTCGAGACGGCCTTGGTTGGCTGCGTGGTCTTCAGGTACGCCTGGGCGAGGCTCAGGTAGGCGTCCTTGTATTTCTTGTCGGCGTCGATGGCCCTGCCGTAGGCCCTGGCAGCCTGGCTGTACTTCTTTGTGGTTCTGTACAGGTCACCAAGCGACTTGTGAGCTTTGGCGTAGGTGGGATCCAAATCAGCGGCTGTCGAGAGGGCATCGGCCGCCTTCGAGTAGCTCCGCGCCCCGCGGTAGGCCAGGCCCAGGTTGTAGAACGTGACCGCGTCCGTGGGATCGAGCTGGCTGGCGCTCCGGTACTGCTGGATCGCCTGCTTGTAGCTCTTCCTCCGCAGGTAGGCGAAGCCCTGCTTCATGTACGAAACCTTGAGGTATTCCCGGGCCTTCCCTTCTCCCACGGTGGCATCCAGCGCGAGGACCTGTTTGAAGTTGGCCTGCGCTTCGCCGTACTTCTTGGTCTTGAACTGGGCCTGCCCGAGCGCAAAGAAGGCCTTCGCATAGTCCGGCTTGACCGAGGCGGCCTTGCCGTAGGACTCGATCGCCTTGCCGTAGTCCCTTAGCTTCTCGTAGGTCGTACCCATCGCCAGGTAGGCCTGGGCATTGTCCCCGTCGAGCTGAACGGCCTCATCGAACGCTGTAAGGGCTTCCTGATACCTGCGCTTCTTGTATAGCTCTTGTCCGGCATTGTACTTCTCCCCAGATTCAGGAGAAACCTGTGCGTACACCGGCGCGTACAACCAGACGAATGCGAGGAGCAGGGCTACGATCAAGCGAATTGCCATGGGCCTCATCCTTAGTTTCGGGCCGTGGGGGAAAAGGAACAAGGTACGGATGGGTCTCCTGGACCCTCCAAAACTCTAAATATTGCCAAATACTAAGGCCGTGTCAAGCGCTTTGGCATGCCCAAAGGGCCACTGCCGCGTCAGTAGGGCAGTGGCCCCGGTGTCAAATGTACCCGGATATGGGTGTGCCCGTCGGCACATTGTGCAAGCGCTGCCGAGCCCGACCGCGCTTGCAGATGGCTTGGGCCCTCTTTGCGAAGCCTCTGATCAGCGGGTGGTTGCAGCGCTAGCCTTCTCTGTCGGCCGCGAAGTTAATCCGCAACGCATCGGCCTTTCGCAATTCCTCCAGAACCTGGGAGATCAAACCGTAGGGGGCCCTCCTGTCACACTTGAGCGACACGATCAGACGGGGATTCTGCACCCGGCGCTCGTAGAACACGTTGGCCACCTGGTTGATATTCTGGACCTGCTTGTCGTCGATGTAGATCTTGCGGTCGGCCGACACCCAGAGATAGGAAATGTGACGGCGAAGCTTGATCTCCTCGATCTTGTTGGCCCTTGGGAGCACAATGCCGGAAACCCGGTATCGGATGAAGACCGTCGAGACCATGAAGAAGATGAGGAGCAGGAATGCGATGTCGGCCATAGAGGCCGTGGGAATGCCGCCCCCCGTTGAGGCTTTGCGGCTAAAGTCAGGCATACCAACTTCTCCTGTTTCTGACAGGCCTCCTACTTCTGGGGCGAGGCGAGTGAGATTCGTTCTGCCCCCGCTAGCTTGACCTCATCGAGAACGTCGATGAAGGTGTCGTACGGCGTCTCATCGTCCGCCTTCAGGGAGATGATCAGCTTTTCGTTCTCCGTGAGGCGCCGCTCCACATCCGCACGAAGCTGGCTGATTGGCAGAGGTTCGAGATTGATCAGGATCTCACCGGCCACATTGACCCAGATGTTGCAGATGTTCTTCTTCTGGATCTTCTTGGACTCGCCTGCCGGTGGCAGGTGCATGCCGATGCCCTTGTCCTGGTTCATCGTTGTGGTGACAAGGAAGAACACGATGAGCAGGAAGGCGATGTCCGCCATGGACGCGGTCGGGATCTCAGGATTCGATTTGTTCCGCCGCTGCAGGCCTACCTTCTTCGCCATGGCTTAGTCTCCCTGGCCTCCGCCGTAGCCGGCCTGCACGAGCTCATCCAGGAACTGGTTCGAGCTTTCCTGCATGTCGATGATGAGCTTGTCGATCTTGGAGACGAAGAAGTTGTGCAGAGCCTGGATCGGGATAGCGATCACAAGACCCGAAGCGGTTGTGATCAGGGCCTCCGAAATACCACCGGCCACGATGCTCGGTTCCACATCACCGGCCTTGGCGATGGCGTCGAAGGCCTGGATCATACCACTCACCGTGCCGAGGAATCCGAGGAGGGGGGCGATGTTGGCAACCGTGGCCAGCCAGACCATGCCCTTTTCCAGGAACGCCATTTCGATTGCGCCCGAC
>JASLMQ010000199.1 GCA_030746455.1 Candidatus Latescibacterota bacterium | reverse complement strand
GTGGATGGCGCAGGGCAATTGTATGAACGACCAGGAACTGGAGGTGTCCATTCCCGTCGAACCGTACGCCGAGAGCTATGCGGACGACGGGAAGCCCTTTACGCCTCCGGCACACCGCGAGTGGGAGAAGCAACTCCACGCGCAGGGGCTCAAGCCCGGTGACGTGGATCCCTGGTACGGGGTATTCCGGGATGTGCGCCGGGGCGAGATTGCTGGGCCCTTTCAGGCGGTCTTCCGCTCGACCGACCGAAGCCTGCCCGATGTGCGGGCCCATGTCCTCGAGCCATCCGACGGCGATCTCTACGTCTGCACGGTGCCAACCCTGCGCAAATGCTGGAGCAATGCTCTCCAGGTCGAGGACCACTCCCTCGTGGAGTCATTCCGGATGCCCAAGATGGTGCTCCGCAGGGACGGGGAGGACCTGAAATCCCGGTTCGTGGTACTATGGGAGCCGCATAGGGGTACGGAATGGGTCGGCGAGGTGCGGGACCTGGCCCCCGAGAGCGAGGGCCTCGTGGGGATCGAGGTCCGGATGTCCGACGGTGGGACCGTGCAGATGTACTATGCCTCCGATCTCTCGACGGCCTGTTCGACCGGCGACGGCGTCGAGTTCCAGGGTCGCTACGCGACGGTCATTCGCCAGGCCGATGGGGTCGGGCAGCTCTATCTCTACGATTCGGTGCGCTTCAAGGGGCACGGCTTCGACGTCGAGGTGGTGCCGCGTCCGCCCCTGGCGGCGGTGGAGGTGATCGAGGACGAGAGGAAATCCGCAGAGATTTCGCTGGAAGGTACCTGGCCGGATCTGCGGGATGGGCAGTCTTGGGATCTGGGGGAGACCGGAACCGTCATCCTCTCCCAGGGCGAGGCTCATCGGAGGGTCCTACGTGTGCGGGAGATCTACGCTCGAGACGGACGCACGTTCCTTCGGTGCGATGGACATCCGGGCTTCCGGTACGATCGCGAGTCACAGGTGTTGACCGAGATTCTGACGCCGTACAACGAGATCCACGGACGGGCAGAGGTGAGTCTGGCGAGTCGGGTGCGAGTGGAGTCCGATCCGTCGGGGACTGTCGCGACCGACACGGTCTCGGTTAACGGCGTGCGCGTGGAGAGGAACACCGTCGCCTGACCGTGTGCCCGACATCCGAAACGGAGGCCATCTTGTCCAAGTTCGGTCCCCTCTGGGCCAAGCCTCGCAAGGAAGATCTGGGCGGCTATCCCCCTGTACTGGGGCCTCCCGCGCTGGACGCCACCTCAGACCTCGGCTCCGAGGCCCTGTCGCGGCTCGAGATGTCTGCGTCTCAGGTCCGGGAGTACTATGGCGGCTTCTACCCGACGGAAGAATGGCTTGCAGCACTGAAGCCCGTGCCCCGATCTCAGAGGGGGAATCCCCAGTTCGCTGATCAGGTGAAGGCGCTCGGCGACGCGGACCGTAAGGCCCTGGCCGCGAAGGCGGCCCCCTACCTGACCCTCGCGCCCTCCGACCTCCTTGGGATGGTTCCGCCGCGCAACCGGATCGCGGGGAATGCGCGCGTGATGCCCAGCACGCGGATCGCGAAGTGCCCATCGGGAGACGGCGAGACCCTCACATGGCGTCCCGACGATCCGGACTCGATCTGGTGTCCAAAGGGACACACGGTCGATCCGTTCGAGCTATTCCCACCCACCGGGTCCATCGAGATCACAGGCCCGCTGGGAGCCCGCCAGTCATACCCCTATCACGAAGGCGCAGACGGCAAGCGGATCTACCTGATCGGCGAGTACATGGACTCGCTCCGTGTCTACTATCTGATCGAGGCGTCGAAGGTGCTGGGTCTGCTCTACCAGGACTCCGGCGACATCGCCTGCGCGGAGCGTGCCGCGGCGATCCTGTACGATTTCGCGTGCGCGGTCCCACACTGGCCCAAGACGCACCGGGGACGCCCGGGGATCGCGGAGGAAGACCGCCTCAGGCCCGTCACCGAGTATCCCGTGTACGCCGGGATCTGGTACGACAAGTACCACTCGGGCATCCGTCACCCCAGCGGCCTCGCCGAAGGCTACGACCTCGTGGCAAACGCGCCGGTCTGGGAGCCGCTGGACGAGCGAACGGAGGAGGGAGACGCGCGGGCGCTGATTGAGAGCGACCTGTTCCTCTACACGGTTCGGGATGCCATCCGGTACGACATCGTGTATCCCCATCCCGACTCGGCACTGAGCAATTACATCCCTTACCAGGCCAACGGGCTCATCAAGATCGGCAGATCACTGGGGGTTCCGGAGCTTGTCCACTATGCGTGCTGGAAGCTCCGGCAGATGGTCGAGAAGACGTTGATGGCCGACCACGTATTCCCCGAGAGCACGTCCTACGCGCGTCAGCATGTCTATGGGATCAAGTCCGCAGCGTCCTCTGCCGAGGGATACTCGGATCCCCCCGGCTTCGTGTCCGCCATCGACGGCACGCGGTACGACGACTTCTGTGTTGATCGTGAGCTGCCCGGACTTCGGCGTGCGCTAGACACGCTTGATACGATGGGCTATCCCGACGGCAACTACATGATGGTGCACGACACCTACAGCCTGGTGCAGGGGGGAAGCCACACGGAGCCGCAGGACGGACGTTCTCTGATCTACCCGGCGTTCGGGCATGCGGTGCTGGGCCGGGGGACCGAGGAGGCGGGCGACAGGCTGCAGGCACACCTCCACTATTCGGGAAGCTGGGGGCACGACCATCACGACATGCTGAATTTCGTCCTCTGGGCGTACGAGGATGAGCTGATCTCG
>JASLMQ010000198.1 GCA_030746455.1 Candidatus Latescibacterota bacterium | reverse complement strand
GCACGTGATCGGGCAGCCGGACCGGTCGGCAGCGCTCTCGGTGCTGGCGGCGAGCGCCAGAAGGACCAGCGGGGGGCCGCTGAGCGGGCAGTGGGTGCTAGGAGGCCTCCAGACCTATCCCTCCTACTCGGTGGACATCGCGACGGTGGAGGTGGACCCGGACACGGGTCAGGTGCGTCTGATCGACCTGGTCGTCGGCCAGGACGTGGGTCGCTCGCTGAATCCCACACTGGTGGAGGGGCAGATGCAGGGCGGTGCCACGCAGGCGGTCGGCTTCGGTATGATGGAGGGATACCGGTACGACGATGAGGGGAGGCTGATGAACCCGAACCTCCTCGACTACCCCATACCCACGGCACTGGATATGCCGGAGATCCGCACGGTGATCGTGGAGCAGTCCTCACCGGAGGGCCCCTATGGTGCCAAGGGCGTTGGGGAGCCGCCCATCATACCCGGCGCTGCTGCCATCGCCAACGCCATCCACGATGCCGTGGGGGCGCGTGTGACCGAGCTGCCTACGACCCCGGAGCGGGTCCTGGCGGCCATACTGGAAGGCACCGGCGACGCGTAGGCTGCCGCGACTCCTTTGACAAGATGACAGGAGGGAGAGAGATGAGCCCGGAGAAAGGCAAAAGCACGACCCAGGAAGAGCTGAACCCTCTCGCGATCGCCAGGCAGCAGCTCGACAACGTGGCGGAACGGCTGGATCTTGACCACAACGTGCACCAGCGGTTGCGGTACCCCAGGCGATGCATCACGGTGTCGGTGCCTACCGTCATGGACGACGGTTCGGTGAGCGTCTTCATGGCCCATCGGGTCCATCACAACCTGTTCAAAGGGCCCGCCAAAGGCGGAATTCGTTACCACCCCGATGTGACGCTGGACGAGGTGACCGCCCTGGCGATGTGGATGACGTGGAAGTGCGCGCTGGCCGACATCCCGTATGGTGGCGCAAAGGGCGGAGTCGTCTGCAATCCAAAAGAAATGAGCATGGGCGAGCTCGAACGCATGACGCGTCGGTTCACCTCGGAGATGATGACGGTCTTCGGCCCGGAAAAGGACATCCCGGCTCCCGACGTCAACACCACCCCGCAGGTGATGGCCTGGATCCTGGATACCTACAGCATGGGGCTTGGATATTCCGTGCCGAGTGTGGTCACGGGTAAGCCGCTCGCCGTGGGAGGGTCCCTGGGACGCGAGGAGGCAACGGGCCGGGGATGCATCACCACGGCCATGGAAGCCCTCGAGCACCTGGAAATGCCCGTGGGCGACTGCCGGGTCGCGGTCCAGGGTTTCGGAAATGTCGGTCGCATCGGCGCCGAGCTGATCGAGAAGGAGGGAGCGACGATCGTGGCCGCCAGCGATTCACGGGGCGGGATCTACAACCCAAAGGGCATAGACATGGCTGCAGTCGCCGCGCACAAGAGGGAGACCGGGCAGGTCGTGGGGTTCTCCGAGGCGGATGCGGTGACCAACGAGGAGCTGCTCGAGCTGGAGTGCGACGTGTTGATCCCCGCGGCCCTTGAGAACCAGATTACGGGCTCCAATGCCGCTCGCATCAAGGCCAAGGTGGTGGTGGAGGGCGCCAATGGGCCGACAACCCCGGCCGCGGATGACATCCTCTACGACAATGGTGTCTTCCTGATCCCCGACATCCTGGCGAATGCCGGAGGTGTTACGGTGTCGTACTTCGAGTGGGTCCAGGGCCTCATGGAGTACTTCTGGTCCGAGCAGGAGGTCAACGAGAAGCTGGTCAACGTGATGACGAAGGCGTTTCAGGACACGCTGGAGGTCTCGCTTCGGGAGAAGGTGAACATGCGGGTTGCCGCCTATATGCTCGCCGTGGCCAGGGCGGCCGAGGCGGGTCAGACGCTGGGTGTGTATCCTTAGGCTATATGGGCCCGGATCGTCGCCTGTGCGATGGTCCGGGCCTTTTCTATGTACGGACGACGCCGTTGTTACCGGCAATGAACCAAGGCGGTATTTCGTATGAACGATGCGGTACTGGTTACGGGCGGTGCGGGCTACGTGGGCAGCCACACGGTGCACAGACTGCTCGAAGCGGGGCGGAACGTGGTGGTACTGGATGACCTGTCGACGGGCCACAGGGAGGTCCCTGTCCTCTTCGACACGCTCTTCGGTCCCGAGCAGTTCTGCTTCGAGGAGGTTAGCCTGCTGGATCTGGACTCCCTGGCACGGGTGTTCGGCCGGCACGGTGTGGCGGGCATCATCGACTTCGCGGCGAAGTGTCTGGTGGCCGAGTCCCAAGCCGATCCAAGGTCCTATTTCGAGACCAACGTTCTGGGCTTCCGGAATCTTATTGAGGCAGCAACGGGTATCCCGCTTGTCAAGTCCTCCACCTGCGCCGTGTACGGCGAACCCCAGCCGTCCGAGGTGCCTATCACGGAGGACTTCCCCGAACGATGCGTGGGATCTTCCCCGGTTGCCTCCCGCTGCCTGATGCCGGCGGGAGTGGACTTCGATACCCTCGTGGATTGGTACAACGCCGAGGTGGCCCGCCGACGCGATACCTTGGCGCTCACGCAGTCCGAGCTCCAGCTTCTCAAGCTCCCCACCAATGTCTACGGGGTCACCAAGGGGATGGACGAGCTGATGCTCGCAAAGCGATCCCGGGACGGGAGTGGGAACCACATCTGCCTGAGGTATTTCAACGTTGCCGGCGCCCACGCCTCCCGGCTCATCGGCGAGGACCACGATCCAGAGACACACATCATACCGATCGTGCTCCAGGTGGCGCTGGGCAAGCGGGATTCCGTGACGGTATTCGGATCCGACTATGCGACGGCCGATGGAACCGCGGTGCGCGACTACATCTCGGTAGACGACCTTGCCGCTGCACACGTCGCGTGCCTGACCACCTGTTGGGGGGGGGCGAGACCTGTACCTATAACCTGGGAACCGGGACGGGCGCAAGCGTTCGGGAGGTGGTGGAGACGGCCAGAAGGGTGACCGGTCACGACATCCCGGAGCAGATGGGACCCAGAAGGGGGGGCGACCCCGCCGAACTTGTTGCCGATGCGACCCGGGTCAGGAACGACCTGGGATGGGAGGCGCGGGTCTCGCTGGAGGAGATGGTGGCCTCGGCGTGGCACTGGCACCGGCTCAATCCGAATGGCTACCGCGTCGTCCAGGAGGAGCGCTTCAACCCGTTCTGGTGCAGGTGGGTCAATATCGCCTCGCACAGGAGGTCGAGGCCGTGGCGGGGAGAGACGCAGGTCCTTCCCGCCCGGGAAGGACCTGCGTACGATCCGGACTGTACGCTCTGCCCGGGTAACCGGAGGGCAAGCGGGGAGACGAATCCGGAGTACACCGGCGTGTGGGCCTTCGTCAACGACTTCCCGACGCTCGCCCCAGACAGCTATGAGATCCGCGAAGCGAGCGGGCCGTATGCGGCCCGGACCTCGCGCGGCGTGTGCGAGGTGATCAACTACAGCGAGAACCATTCTCAGAGGCTTTCGACGCTAAGCCCGGATGGTGTCGCGGAGGTCGTTGAGGCGTGGACCCGGATCTACGAGCGCCTAGGCAGCCAGGAAGGGATCGGATACGTTCTCATATTCGGGAACCGAGGGGAGATCATGGGCAATTCCCAACTCCATCCCCATGGCCAGGTCTACGCCTATGGAGGGGTACCCGACCTGATGATCGAGGCCCAAGTCCAGAGGTTCCGGCAGTCCCGCGAGCGCGAGGAGGCCTGTTTCGTCTGCGGGGCCAACCGGGTGGAGACGGATGACGGCAGGCGGTTGGTGGCCTCAAACGACGCGTTCGTGGCCTACGTGCCCTTTGCCGCCCAGTTTCCCTATGATGTGATGATCGTGCCCCGTGCGCACGCTGGGAGCTTGCTCGAGCTGGATCCGCCGGCACGGCGCGATTTCGCGGAGATCCTGAGGAGGGCGCTTGCGGGCATGGACCGGCTGTTCGACGTAGCCTACCACTATTCCATGGCCCTGATTCAGGCTCCCACGGACGGTGAGGACTGTGGCTTCCACATGCAGATCCACATCACTTCCCTCTTGAGGGGCCCGGGGCTTCGCAAGCACGTCGTGGGGGCCGACATCTTCGGCCGCATCATCAATCCGTCGGACCCGAACCATTCCGCGGCAGAGATCCGGCGGGCGATCGGTCAGGCGGAGGCCGACGGGCGACTCCGATCTGGAACATGAGGTGTACGTTGCAATCTATTGTCCAGCAAACTATTATGACGTTCGGAATGCGATTCTCCGCCTCTCCGAAGGTCACGGTTCGTGCCCCGGGCCGGGTCAACCTGATCGGTGAGCACACCGACTACAACGAGGGCTTCGTGTTCCCGGCGGCGATCGATCGGTGGGTGGCGGTCGCCTCGCGCCCTCGGGAGGACGACCTGGCTGTGGTCTACTCCACTTCCTACAATGAGGAGGACCGGTTCTCCACGACCGACGAGCCGTCCCGGGTGGGAACCTGGGCCGACTATGTGCGCGGGATCGTGCGCGAGTTCCAGCTCCTGGGACACCGTGTGCCCGGGTTCGATGCGGCGCTTGCCGGGGATGTCCCTGTGGGCGCCGGCCTGAGCAGTTCCGCGGCGGTGGAGATGGCGGTGGGGCGGACCCTCCTGGAACTGGCGGATGTACCACTGTCCGGACCCGATCTGGCGCTGCTGGGGCAGAGGGCGGAGAACCGGTTCGTGGGCGTGAACTGCGGGATCATGGACCAGTTCATCTCCGCCAACGGGCGGCAGGCGCATGCCCTTCTTCTAGATTGCCGCGACCTCTCCTTCGAGCTGGTGGCCTTGCCGGGGGAGGACACGCGGATCGTGATCTG
>JASLMQ010000197.1 GCA_030746455.1 Candidatus Latescibacterota bacterium | reverse complement strand
CCCGAGTGCCCTCCGAAGCGCCCCCGGCGCGAAGGAGGGTGTATCGAGGGACCGGTATAGACCACAATGTCCTCATACGAATTTCCGGGACAGGACACTTGAGGGAAGGATCTGGGTTCATGAGGTCCGGAGGTAGGACCTAACTCTGGAGATCTGGTACCCTGAGGGCTTCGATAGGGGTCCGGTGCCCCTATCCCCGGACCCAGGAGCCACAACGAGCTGGGATCCAGAACCGAAGCCAGTCCCAAAACACAGATTGGGGAGCAAGACAGCGCCCCCGAGCCATCCTGGCCCGGGGGCGTCATCCGTATTCCCTGCCCTCGCACTCAGCTCGCCCTACATTTTCCAATTCTCAATGATCAATTTCCAATGCCTTCCTGCCCGTCATGCCTCCTCACCCGCGACCGCCTCCACAACCCGCTCCAGCACCATCTCCACCGACACCGTCGGTTCTCCGAACCACTCGACCATTCGGCTCACGTCCGCGTAGACCGACTGCTCTTCTCCTCCCGTCTCGCGGTCGAACACCACCTCTCCGCGTCCCAGGCGCTCGTGCAGCGCTTCGGCCAGTCCTCGCTGGGTCCACACGCGCGGGTGGCAGCAGTTCACGCACGTCGGGGGATCGGACAGGCGCGTGACCGAGAGG
The DNA here is from genome assembly GCA_030746455.1 of Candidatus Latescibacterota bacterium. The sequence continues at coordinate 3,944 of JASLMQ010000197.1, read as the reverse complement.
TGCGTCACCCTCACGAAGTCCTCGTACCCGATCACCTGAATCTTGGCGTCGGGGTTGGTCCCCAGAGATCCTCCCTCCGCCACGGCCTCCGCCGTCCGCCGCACCACCCCGTACTCGGCCCAGTTGGCGTGGGCGTACCGCACGTGTATTCCCCGCTTGCCGCCCCGCTGGCAGAAGTAGTCGATCAGCCGCTCCTGCGCGTACCGGCTCCGGCCGTAGTCGGTGTCCGGGCGCGGCGGGGTGTCCTCGGAGGACGGATCCGCGCTGCTTCCGTACAGCCCGATCGTGCAGCCGTTCACCACGTCGGCGATTCCCGCGTATCGCTCTACCACCCGACCCACGCCGTGGAAGTTGATCGGCCAGATCAGGTCCGGCTGTTTGGGGTCCCAGACCTCCAGGAACAGCACATCTACGTCCGGAAGGACTGAGGGATCCCCCGTGGTGACATCGTAGCGGATCAGCGACGCCCCGGTCGATTCATATGCCCTGCACCGTGCCTCGTCGCTCGCCCGTGCCGCGCCGTGTACCTTCCACCCGTCTTCGATCAATGACGTCGTCAGCGCCACCCCAACCTTCCCGGTCGCGCCCAAGACCAATGCCGTCTTCCCACTCATAGTCTGTCTCCCGGGATATCGTCGTGTCCGAGCCCACATCTCTCCGACTCGGGTCGCACGGAACCTAATCATGCCCGCAAGCTTGGCTGCTGTCAAGCCCACCAGGGAACCTCCTCCAGGCATATCGGAGAGATGTCCCTTTCGGATCGATCTTCGCGGGCGTATATTCCCCTTAGTCGTCCCTACACAGCTCCGCGGTTGGAGGCCCATCCTGCCGCCCACCCGACCGATTGGATCCTCTCTATCGGAGTTCATCTGTCCTTCATCCGTGCGAATCTGTGGTAAGATTTGTCTTCATTGAGGTGAGTCATGACCGAAGCCCCCGAACTGCCCTTTCCCCTCGACGAGTACCGATTCAGACTCGAGAGGGTCCGCGCTCGCATGGACAAGCGGGGACTGGACCTCCTGCTGGTCCACAACCTGTCCGACCAGTGCTACCTCACGGGCTACCAGACCTTCGACCCCGTGGGCTACAGCTGCTTCTTCCTCCCCCTCGAGGGCGAGCCCGTGATCCAGGTCTGGAAGGCCGAGACCGCGAACGTCCGCCTGAATGCCTGGGTCGAGGAGATCGAGTCCTGGGAGACGGCCACCGACCCCTTCCAGGTCACCCGCAGAATCCTCGAGGAACGCGGCTGGGCCGCGGGCCGGATCGGCGTGGATGAAGAGGCCCTCACCCTGGGCGACTACCGCCGCCTGCAGGACGCGATCGGCCGGTCCGAGCTCGTGAACCTGACCCACTTCATCAGCACCGTGGCCCTGGTCAAGACCCCACGAGAGATCGACCTGATCCGCCGCGCCGGCGGGATCACGCAGCTGGGCATGGACGCGGCCATCGCGGCAGCCGTTCCCGGGGCCACCGACAACGACATTGCGGCCGCGGGGTATGGCGCGATGATCGGTGGCGGAAGCGAGTACATGTGCTACGCCCCCATCGTCACGTCCGGCGCCAGATCCGGCACGCCCCACACGACACATAAGCGGAATCCCCTCGCCTCGGGCGATCCCGTCTTCCTGGAGTTCGGTGCCTGTATCCATCGCTACAGCGCACCCCAAATGCGCACAGCAATCCTGTCGCCCTCTGCCCCCGAGCTGACCCGTATGGCGGAGGGATGCCTGACCGCGCTGAACGACGTCATCGCCGCAGCCAAGCCCGGGATCACGGGCGACGAGCTGGCCCAGGCAGGTAGCCGGGGCGTGGAGATGGCCGGTCCCGATGTCTACTACCACGGTGTGTTCGCCTGTTCGGTCGGCCTCGGATTCCCACCCACTTGGGAGGACCACCCGACCTTCTTGACGGCAGGCAGCACCACCGTGCTGGAGCCCGGAATGGTCTACCACCTGCCGATCGCGTTTCGTCTTGCGGGGAAGGGCTGCGTGGGCTTCAGCGAGACCCTCGTCGTCACCGACGACGGGTGCGAGGTCCTCACACAGGGCGAGCGGGCCCTCGTGGTGAAATAGCGAACCATGACCCTGGATGACATCCGCTATCTCGAGACCGCGGAGGGCCGTGCGCTCCTCGATGAAGTCGCCGAAGACGATGACGATGAGCTCCGTATCCTCACTCACCTCCGCAAACGCTTCCCCCCCGAGCGCTGCCGTGCTGCCGTCGAGCTTACTGCCCTGAGGGATCGGGGAGTTGCCAAGTATGCCCGCGCGGCGGAGATGCTGTTCGACCGCGGGGGCCTGGAGCAGGCGTCGGGCGACACCATCGCCGCCTACCGCGCCAGGCGATTCAAGGGGTTCGGCCGAGTGGCAGACCTGTGCTGCGGCATAGGCGGAGACACCGTCGCCCTCGCTGCGGCATCCGATGTGGTCTCCGTCGATATCGATCCCGCCCGCGTTCGTATGGCGTTCTGGAACGCCGGCGTCCACGGCGTCTCCCACCGGGTCCGCGGCATCACGGCCGACGTCTCGGCCTGGATCCCGTCAGCGGACGCCCTCTTCATGGATCCATCCCGAAGGAGAAACGGCCGCCGGCTCCTGTCTCCGGACGACTACCTCCCTCCGCTATCGCTCCCACACCTCTTCTCTGTAACTCGCCACGTCGGCATCAAGGTCGCACCCGGGATACCTTACGACCAGATCCCTCCCGACTGTGAGGCAGAGTTCATCTCCGAGTCCGGCGCCTGCAAGGAGGCCGTCCTCTGGGCTGGCGACCTTCGCGCCGATGTGGCCCGGCGTGCTACCCTCCTGCCCTCCGGGCAGACGCTCGTAGCCCACGACACGCCCCCAGCCCCTGTCGCACCGCCTGGCGCGTACATATACGAGCCCGATCGTGCCGTCATCCGAGCGCATCTCGTCGACCTGGTCGCTGAGGCGATCGACGGCTGGAAACTGGACCCCCAGGTCGCCTACTTGAGCTCCGACAGACCCGGCGAGACCCCGTTCGCGCGACGCTTCTCGGTCACAGAGGTCTTCCCCTTCGGCCTCAAGCGTTTGCAGAGCTACCTCTCCGCCGAAGGGATCGGCCGCCTCGAGATCAAGAAACGTCGCTTCCCGATTGAGCCCGATGATCTACGCCGTCGCCTCAAGCTGACGGGGGATCGGGCAGCCACGATCGTACTGACCCGGATCTGCGAGCAACCCACGGTCCTCGTCTGCCAGCCGGATCAGGCCCTCTGACCGGCGTTTCAGGGTTGCGATATCCGCGCCTTCTGGTTATTTTTCTCCCCTCCATCGCCAACTGAGGAGGCATCGCCATATGGCCAGACGCAAAGCCAAATTCGCAGCGGGCATCGTCGTGATTGTACTCTCCCTTGTCTACCTCGTCGTTTCGGGCTTCCAGAATACCGCGATGTACTACTTCACGGTGTCCGAGCTTGAGGCACGTGAAGCCGACTTCGTGGACAAGCGGATCAAGTTGGCAGGTAAGGTGGTGCCGGGATCCATCCAGGTCGACGGCCAGACCCTGTCCGTGCGCTTCCGCATCTGGGAGCCGGTGGAGGGAGCCGACGACGCCTATTCCAAGCAGCGGGCTGTGACCTACACAGGCGTCGTCCCGGACACCTTTAAGGACGAGGCCGACGTCATTCTGGAAGGAAAGACCGGGAGCGACGGCGTTTTCCAGGCCGAAACGCTCCTGGCCAAGTGCCCGTCCAAGTACGAGGGCAAGAGCTACGAAGAAATGGCTCAGGCCCACAACGAGTAGACGAACAGAGAGATTCGAATGACGGAACTCGGCAGCTTCCTCATCTGGCTCACCCTCATCACTTCGGCATACGCTGTGGTAGCGGGCGTCCTCGCCGCCAGAACACAGCGGACGGATCTGACCCACAGCGCCGAACGCGCCATCTATGCCGCCTTCGGGCTCCTCCTCCTGGCCACGGCGGA
>JASLMQ010000196.1 GCA_030746455.1 Candidatus Latescibacterota bacterium | reverse complement strand
CTCCAACGTCTCCACCGTGTAAGACGTGCCCGGTCGATCCAGCTCGATCCGCGACAGCTCGAAGCTTGGGTGTCCCGCAATGGCCAACGATACCATCTCCGCACGCGCCTCCGCGGGAGCCATCGCACGGTGCGACTTGTGGGGGGGGACCGCAGAGGGGATGAACATCATGCGTTTCAGGCAGCAACGCTCCAGCACCTCTTCAGCCAGTATCAGGTGCCCGATGTGGATCGGATCGAAGCTGCCTCCGAGAATGCCGATCCCGTGCCGCCCCATCGTCCCCTCACTCTTCGCCGTCCGAAACGGGTTCCGGTGGCCTTTCCTGCTGTTCCTTCTTGAGCGCCTCGAGCTCCTCCTGGACCTCTTCCCTCAGCCCGTCCGGTATGGCATTCGAGGCCAGGAGCGTCAGGATCTCCATGGCCTCGTCGAACGCTTCCATCTCGCGCTTGGCTCTGGCCAGGGTTAAACGCGTCTCGTCCAGCACATCGGTGTCCTGGAACTCATTCAGAATGAGCGTGCAATATCGCTCCGCCGACAACGGGCTCTTCCACTTCAGATAGTTCTCGGCGATCATCAGGTTCTGCCTTGCCAGCTTCCCCCGCAGCTCCTTGACACGTTCGAGGGCCTCTACCGACAGATCGCTGGCGGGGAAGTCCTCCGCGAAGCGCCTGAACTCGCGTATCGCCTTGTGCGTCTCCTCCTGGTCGTGGTGCACATCCCGGGACTGGTTGTAGTAGCACATACCGATCCGGTACCTGGCCTTGTCCACGAAGGGGCTGGTCGGAAACTCGTTGAGCAGACGCTCGTACTCGAAGACCGCCGTGACGTAGTCCTTGTCGCACAGGTAGGCCTCCGCCAGGAGGTACTGGGCGTCGTCTACCAGGTGAGACCCGGGGAAGTCCGAGAGCATGTTGTTGAGTAGCTGCTGCGCGTCCCAACACTTCTTCTTCAGCAACGCCTTCTGTGCCGCGTCATAATACTGCTGGGGATCGGCGTGCCGGAACCTGTCCTTGGCACATCCACCGATCAGTCCCAGAAGGCACAATCCCCACAAGATGCCTCGTGTATGGCTACACATCCCGGTTCGCATTCTTTGCGCCGTTCCCTCCCCCGGTCCCTCAGGGTTCACCCTCGGTTCCCGACCGGAGCTTGCGAATCAGCGACTGCGCCTCGTCGTAGTACTCGCTGTCGGGGTAATCGACTGTCAGCCGCTTGAGCTCGACCAGCGCCTTCTCGTTGTCCTTCAGATGGAGGTAGCACTTCCCCATCATAAGCTGTGCGTCGTCGTCCTTCTCCGTCTTATCGTAGAGGAAGACCTTCTCGAACGCCTCCAGGGCGGGTTGGTACCGGCCCAGCGCGTAGTCGCATTCGCCGAGCCAGTATTGCGCGTTGTCCGCCAGCTCCCCATTGGGCTGCAGCGTCAGGACCTGCCGCAGGTTGGACTTGGCCCCCTCGTATTCGCGGTCGTTCTACGCAATCAGGGCCCGTTCATAGGTGCTGCTCGCGTTGCCCGACGGGGGCGGAGCCGGCGTTCCGGGCTCTGGGGGACCCGACCCGGCCTCCAGCTGCTTGCGAAGCTCCGTCACCTGCTCGGACAGGGCCATGGTCCGCGTCGCCAAATCCCCGCTGGCCGCCTCCACCTCCGAGAGTCGGACCCCCATCTCCGCCTCCAGGCGGGCAAGCCTGGCCTCGAGGTCCGCCAGCCTGAGGGAGTCCCGAATGGAGATCAGGTTGGCCGAGGACGGGGTTCGCGCCGTTGTTTCCTCTGGTGCCCGAGAACCGTACTCCTCATACCGGGTCGTCGCGCAACCCACGATGAGGACGGCCAATGGTGCGCAGATCCAGGATGGAATCGCCCGTCTCACAGACTCTCCCTCCTTTAACGATGCGGTAGGGCAATGGTTCCGGGGCCCGCCGAGCCGTTCGCTTGTGCCGCAAGACCGGAGTCCGGCCCCAGCGAAAAATGGCCTAACTGCCGGATTTCAGGTGCCCTTACGTCCAATATTCCGAACAACATAAACAAACGGCTTCACCGTGTCAAGCGAATCTGATCTGCCGGCGCGGTCACCAGAAAGGGCTTGACCCGCAGACCCGATCGCGATACTTTGGCGCTGCCATGGATCCCATCAAAGACCGGGTGCGACGAGGGTATTCCCGTTCGTGGGTCGTCCGGAAGTACGCCACGATCGGCCTGTGGCCCTCGGAGGACCGGCTCTGCCGGACCTACTGGTCCCCCGGCGCGTCGATCCTCGACATCGGGTGCGGGGCCGGCCGCACGACCATCCCGCTGGCCACCCAGGGTTTCGAGGTCACCGGCATCGACATCTCCCTCCCCATGATACGGAAGGGGTCGGGCTTTAGCCGACGCAGCGGTGTTCGTGCCGCATGGGCGGTGGCCGACGCGGCCGACCTCGCGTTTGCCGACTGCACCTTCGACGGACTGCTGTTCTCCTACAACGGGATCGAGTTGATACCTGGCGCCGAGGGCAAGGCCCATGCCATTGACGAGGCCTGGCGCGTCCTCAAGCCGGGGGGATGTCTGATCTTCACGACCCACGCCATCGAAGCGCTCAACCGATTCGCCTTGCTCCGCGCCCGAAACCTGGCCCGGTTCCTCCTGGCCCGTCTCCTGCGCTGGCCCATCGACGAGCGTGAGATCGGGGAGGTGGTGCACGATCCCGAAAGGAACCTCGAGGTCTACTACCTACAGATCCTCTCGCCGAGGTACTATCGGAAGCTCCTCTTCCGGAGCGGATTCGACCTGATCTACTACAACACGCGTCGCCGAGCCGGATCCAGGCCGATGCCCCGGTGGCTGGTCGACCTGGATCCGGATTTCAAGTTCTACGTCGCCAGGAAACCTACCGGATGAGCGGACATCCCCACGTACTCGTCATCGGCAGCGCCAACACGGATCTCGTGGTCCGTACGGCACGGCTTCCCTCACCCGGCGAGACCGTGCTGGGCGGCACGTTCTTCACCGCACAAGGAGGTAAAGGGGCCAACCAGGCCGTAGCGGCGGCCCGTGCGGGTGCCCCTGTGACCTTCGTGGGCCGCATCGGGGCCGACGATTTCGGCAGGGAAACGCTGTCTGCCCTGGAGGGGGACCGCATCGGGACCGAGTATGTCTTCGTCGACCCCGACCTGCCCACAGGGGTGGCCTTCATTCTCGTAGACGAGGACGGAGAGAACACGATCGTCGTGGCCTCCGGGGCCAATGCGGCCCTCTCTCCGGTGCAGCTGGAGTCCTCGGCTCCGGCGCTGGACCGTGCCGGCATTTGCCTGCTCCAGCTCGAATCGCCGCTTGCCTCGGTGTCGCACGCCGTAGCCATGGCCAACGAGCGTGGCGTGCCCGCCGTGCTCAATCCGGCACCCGCGCAGGACCTCCCGCCCGAGGTCCTGGAGGGTCTGTTCCTTATCACGCCGAACGAGTCGGAGACCGAGATCCTCACGGGCATCCGGCCCGACTCGGATGCGGAGGCCCGAAGAGCGGCGCAGGCCCTCGTGGACCGGGGCGTGGAATTCGTGGTCATCACACTGGGAGACAGGGGCGCGTTCCTCCTGGCGCAGGGACGCTCGGCGCGCCTCCCGGCCCCCAGCATGGATGCAACGGACACCACCGCGGCCGGGGATGCCTTCAACGGCGCCCTCGCCGCCGCGCTGTGCGGGGGCAGCTCGCTCGAAGAGGCGGTCGGCTTCGCCAACTGCGCGGGGGCCCTTTCCGTCACACGCAAGGGGGCACAGCCCTCCCTGCCCGAACGCGCGGAAATCGACCGTCTGAACGCCGATACGGCCCCCTGAAACGGCTGATCCCCCTTCGCGCCGACCTGCTCATCAGTGCACTATTTTGGCCCTTTTTCACTCTTGACCCGCCGATCGGCCTGTCCTATATTTTAGTCCCCTTCAGGACCGTTCCTCATGACGGTGTCCCCAGATTCAGACTCCCCTCTCCCCCTTGGTCACCCATCAATGCGGAAGGGAGCCACCTGTGACGGACTACCGCCCGAACGGCGACCTTGTCCTGGATTTCGAGGATCTGGTCGAAGAACTGGACCAGTTTGAGAAGGATGCGGAGCAGCTGAAGGATCGAATCGCCGGACTGATTGACGACGCCAAGGTCCTGGCAGGCGGCGATGGCACCCCCGAAGGCGTGGAAACCGGTCCGAGCACGCTCAACACGACCTGACTCGGTTTCGCTCCTCGTAGGGTTCAGGCAGACGGATGACGACAGGCGGGGTGCTCAAGCCCCGCCTGTCGGCGTTTCCGGAGCACACCCTGATGATCCCCACCCTCCTGTTCGCCGGCCTTCTGATCGTCATCGTGGCCGTCAAATACCTCCACAAGCCGGCGGAAAGGTGCCCGGATTGCGGCCGGGCGCGCGAGGGCGACCATCCGATATGCGACTGCGGGTGGGTCTACGAATACCCGGATGACGGGGAGCCGCTGGAGTATGGCGACCCCGATGAAGATCCCTGACGGATGCCCTCTGGGCATCCCCACCAAACGAAGGAGTCCCGTCCATGGACTCGACACGAAGCCGGATTCGACCGCTCCTGGCCGCAGCGGTCTGCCTCAGCTGCCTGCTGACCCTCCTGGTGCTGCCCTCCGGTTCAAGGGTCGACGAGACGACCGGTGACTTCACTTACACGGGCTGGGGAGGCATCGACGATACGCTGGGGCAGATCGCCCTGTACCTGATTCACCGGAACCGGATGGACGGAAGCGCCTTCATTTCACCGGAGATCGAGGTCGGCATCGTGGGC
>JASLMQ010000195.1 GCA_030746455.1 Candidatus Latescibacterota bacterium | reverse complement strand
ATCGCCCATATCCGTGGACCCGCGAGAGAACGTGTCCTCCTCCTCGTCGATCACCACGCCCAGTTCGGCGGCGTTCTGCCGGTATGCCCCATCGAGGATCGGGTTCGGGATGTTCGACTTGGTGGATCGTCCGTAGTCCTCCACTTCGGCTCGAGCCCCCGTCTGCAGCGCCGCCCCCTCGACGATATCCATGAACTTCCTGACCAGCTCCTGCAGATAGTAGTCCTCGAAGTCCCGGATGTAGAACGTGGCCTCCGAATAGTCGGGAATGATGTTGGGGACCGAGCCGCCCTTCAGAATGACGCCGTGGATCCGTGCGTTGTCTCGTACCTGTTGCCGCATCGCGTTGATGCCGTTGAACAGCTGAATCATCGCGTCCAGCGCATTGATCGCGTGCTCTGGCGCGGCGGCAGCGTGCGCGCTCTTGCCGTGATACTTCACCCGGAACTTGGCCGTCGCCGTATGGGACATCGCGCCGATGTTCCGGTCGCGCGCGTGTGACATCATCGCGAAGTCCACGCCCTCGAGGAACCCGGCCTCCACGATGTAGCATTTCCCACTCAGGCCCTCCTCCGCAGGGCTTCCGAACGCGATGACCCGGCCGTCCAGCTGGCCGATCACCGCCCGCAGTCCGAGCGCCGCGCCGCAGGACGCGGCCCCGCTGACGTGGTGGCCGCAGGCGTGCCCGAGGTCGGGCAGCGCGTCGTACTCCACCATCAGGGCAGCAGTCACGTTCCCCGATCCCGTCGTTGCCTGGAAGGCGGTGTCCAGTCCCGCGATCCCCCGCTCGACGTCGAAGCCCTCTTGCTCGAGCAGGTCGCTCCAGAGCTTCGCGGCACGGTGTTCCTCGAACCCCAGCTCCGGGTTTGCATGGATCTCGAGAGCGATCGCCTTCAGCGTCTGTGCGTGGCGGTCGATCTCATCGAGAATCGCCCGCCGGGTGTCCGACGGGCGTGGCTCACCATTGGGTCTGGATGTTCCTTCGCTCGATCCCATGGCCGTTCCTTGTTGTGTTTGGGCCTGCGTGGTTCGTGTCCGGTTCCTTCCTCCCTGGTCCCCGTGCTTCAGGACCTCATCTTGAAGATATCGCCATTGTCCTGCAGTGCCAAGAGGATTGCAGTCAGGCCCGAGACCCGGCCACTCGGACCCGGCGCAGGCGTGCGGCGTATGCGGCCATCAGGTCAGGTGTCATGTCGAGATCTCCCACCACCAATACGCAATCACAGCGCGTCGACGATGCGTCTCAGTGCGTCCTGTCCCTCCCGCTCCACCTCTCCCGCCTCCCGCACCAGCTCCGCCCAGTCGCGGTTCTGCAGGTTGCCCTTCAGGCTCTCACTCAGCGGATGCAGATCCGCCAGGTCCCTGAGCTTCTCGGCAACTACGGAGCACACGCCGATCGTGTCATCGATCTCGGCCTTAGCTTTCCCACCAAGTCGCTCCCTCGCCTCCCTCAGGAAGTCGAGCGCGTGCGCTCGACATTCCGACCAGACCGCCACGTGGTAGGCGTGCCCGTGGTTAAGGGCCGTTCCCTTCTCGAGTGCCTCCACCCAATGCGCGTATGCCTGGGGGCCCGTCACATAGCCGGTCTCCCCCAGGTGGTCGGGTCCGTTGAACAGCTGGACGTACTCGATCGCCTCCCGCACCGTCGTCTCGACATCCGCCGGGGGACAGGGGGCCACACTGTAGATGTGGAGCCAGGGCTCGGGCGCAAGCGCCAGCTCGTCCCACGGTTTGATGCCGGACTCCTCCGGACCTTCGTCGGTGGTCAGGTCCGTGAACAGATACCCGGCCTTGTCGTAGCCGTAGATGGGCCCGTATTCGGCGCGGCCGAGCTGTAGTGCATAGCGCGGCAGGCCCTTGTCGATGCTTTCGCGCACGTGTTTCCAGGCGGCCTCCTGCTTCTCGGCGAAGTCCGCATCGTCCCGGTGTCCCGAGTAACCCTCGAGCTTGCATCCCACGTTGCGACAGAGCTGGAAGAAAGGTCCGTCCGGGCGAACGAACACGGCGCTCGGGCACACGATCGAGTGCATGCAGATCAGAAACGCCTGGCCGGTCCCGCCGTACAGCCAGGCCGTCGAGACCGGTTCCTCCAGCTTCCCCTGCTCGGCCAGGTAGTCCAGGCCCGCCCCGCTGGCGGGTCAACTCGACGAGGTCTGCGTCCTTCTCGTTCTTCATCAGGCCCACCTCCCTTCACTCCCATGTCGAGATTCCGACGTGAAGGGTTGCATACGAGTACAGGATACTGCTCCGACCATTGGGCTCATCCCCCCTTTGCTCGCAGCGCCTCTTGCTGCGA
>JASLMQ010000194.1 GCA_030746455.1 Candidatus Latescibacterota bacterium | reverse complement strand
TCACCGTAGATCTCGAACTGGTCACCATAGATCGAGCCCTCAAGCGTCTCCTCCAGGGTCTCCTCGTGCTCGGCCTTCATGGTGCCGTACTTCGTCGGGTCATCCGGTTGTGAAGGAATCTTCTTGTAGATCTTGACTTCCCGGTCCCGCACCACGATGGTGCCCTCGGTTCCCTGGATGAACCAGTTCGGCAGGCTCTCCACCGACACCGAATACTCCGCCTGCACGATCGTCCCGTCGGCCAGGTTCATCACCGCAAAGAAGATGTCTTCCACGTCCCCCGGGTTGATCGTCTGCTTCATGCGACCGTACACGCTCTCGACCCGGCTGCCCATCGCCTGCACCGGCGTGTCGATGATATGCGGCCCCCAGTTCAGCAGGTAGCCGCCGCCGTACATGCTCTCGGTCTGCCAATCGCACCGGGTAGCGAAGCTGCAGACCGCACGCCGAACCAGGAAGACGTCTCCGATCGGCTTCTCCGCGAGCAGCGCCTTGAGCCGCCGAAGGTCGCACCCCCAGCGCGAGGGCAGCCACGGCAGGAGCAGCTTTCCCGAGCGCTCGCCGGCCTCGACCATACGGAGGGCCTCGTCCTGATTGACAGCCCACGGCTTTGTGACCAGGACGTTGAAGCCCGCATCGAGACAGTCGCACGTCATCTCGCAGTGCTGGCTGCTTCGGGTCACGATCACGATGAGGTCGAGCGTCTCCTGCTCCAGCATGCGGTGGTAGTCGTCATAGATCGCGCAGCCGACCCGCTCGGAGGCCTGCTTCTGCCGCTCGGCATCGATATCGCAGACCGCGGCGACCTCGAAGGCCTCATTCTTCTCGATCGGGTCGGCGTGCAGCGAGCTGCCACTCCGGCCGTAGCCAAGTATGGCCGTGCGTATCTTGGACATGGATCACCTCTTGATAATTCGTGCTTGGCTATCAGGAGAGGCAGAGATCAGCGGTCAGCTCTCAGCATTCAGCCACAACCGGCGCGTGGCGCACCATCGCGCGTCAGTACGAGAGTAGCCCTATGGCGCATCCATTGATCTGGTTCAGCTGACAGCTGAGGGCTGATGGCTGCAAGCTGCCTTCTCTGGTTTCACTCGCTCGCCTTCTCCACCATCCCCCGAACCGCCTCCAGCCTCTCGATCTCCGCCTCCACCGGCACGCGGTCGGCCACGCCCAGGATCATCCTCGGATCCCCCTTAGCCTCCCTCACCGCCTGCGCGACTGCCGCTTCCAGCTGATCCACACCGTGGACGCCCAGCAGCAACTCCTGCGAAACGCCGCCCCACAGCCCCATCGCCTCCCCCGCGGTCTCCCTCGCCTGAGCAAGGGTCCCATCGCCCTGCGGCGGCCCGCACACGCCTTCCACGGCCGACACGCCCGCTTCGGCCAACCCGGGCAGGAGCCGTCCCACCGGCCCCCCCGCGTGGACCACGAGGGTCTTCCCCTTGGCCGACAGGACCTCCATCGTCCGGGCGTAGCTCTGCTTCATGTGCTCGTCGAACGCGACCGGCGACAGAAACTGGCCGTCCAGATTGTCGTGCGAGAATACCACATCGGTGGACAGGCTCGCCACACTGGGAACGAGGTCCTGGAGCTTACCCTCCAGAATCTCGACCATCTCCGGAATGGCCGGCGGATTGTCCATCAGGATCATCAGGCCTTCGCTCCAGCCCAGGAACTCCATCACGATGTCCACGTACGGCCTCGAGGGAATCGCGGCGGCGAGAACGCCCCCATCGCCGACCTCCGTCTGGAGCTCATCCATCCCCGAGGGATCGAACGTGTAGGTTCGGGCCTTCACGACCTCCAGCGCCGCCACAAGGTCGTCCGGCGTCTTGACCGGATACTCGGTCTGCCACCAGGAGCCGTCTGGACCGTGCGTCCAGCGGGCCGTCAGCGTTCCCGCCGATGTTTCCGTCCGCCTGGTCCGCTGCCCTTCCTGCTCCTCCTCCTCGATCTCGATGCCCGGGGCCTCTACCTGCCAGGGCTCGAAGACCAGCCAGGACGGAACCCCGAGGGCCTCGGCGATTCCTGGAAGCGACATGCCCTTCCAGGCATCCGGCAGCGTGTCCCGTTCCTGGTGCCATCCGTACCAGAGCGTCAGGTCCGGCATGTACACGATCCCGTCACCGTCTTCTCCCTTCAGCCTCGACAACACCCGATCCTTCTGAGTCATATCAGGTCCCCCCTGCCTGTGCGGACGCCGCCAGCGTGTCCGCCGTTTGGGTCAGCTGTCCGCCCGCCAGGGCGTCCGCCTCTGCGATCAGCTCCCTTACCTGCCTCTGCTCATCCTCCGAAAGCGGACACTGGTTCTCGGCGGTCCCAAAGAGCTCCCGCGCCCGATCGCGGGCCCGGTCGACCATGTCGGTGGGGCTCTGCATCCACGCCGAAGGCGGCCGATAGTCGGAGAACGCCGCCAGCCAGCACTCCTCGCGGAAGAACCGGGCGGTATGCTCGGTCTCCATGAAGTAGGCCCCCCTCGGGGCCGTCTGGAGAATCGTCTCCAGTCCGATGTGTGCCTCGTCGGTGCTCACGTCGCGGAACATCTCGTTGAAGAACCGCACCATCTCGAAGTCCAGCACCAGCTGAACCGGACTCCCCAGATCGCTCACCCCCAGGCACCCGATCCCGATCTTCCGCAGTCCCGAGGCGATGCCGAACGCGGCGTGGAGCATCTTTTCGGACATCGACTGGGGAGAGACCGTCTGCGCCGACACGCTCCTGAAGCTCGCGGCGGCCTTGCCCCCGAACAGATACGCGTGCATCTCCGATCCCGCGAGCTGGTGGAGAAACATGTCCGGTCCCGCGGGACGATGACACAGGTCGCGCATGTCGATCGTCGCCGAGGTGCCCGTGATCGCGTGGGTCGTATCGTCGATCGCCAGCTGCATCGCGCTCAGTGCAAGCGATTCCGCCGTGTTCTGCACCAGGGCACCGGCCACCGTGATCGGAACGGCCGCCCCCGCCACGGGCATGTGGCCGAAGCTGATCGGCGTGCCCAACAGACGGCGCGCCTCCATCGCCACTTCGATGTTCTCCCGGGTGATCATGAACGGGGAGTTCACCCAGCACCGTGTGGCGAATTCGGGGGTCTGCTTCACCGCGTCCATCGATCCCTTCGCGATCCGGCACGCCTCGATGAACAGCGGCAGCATCTTCACCGAATAGACCGACACCCGGTGGGGCTTCCGGCTGTTCAGGATGATCGTGGCGAAGGCGTGGAATTCCGCCGAGCCGCGAGGCACGTCCGTCGGGATGAACGTCGGGTGCGCCCGCTCCTCGACGCCCAGGGCGTCCACGGCGTGACACCACGTCACAAGGTCCGCCTCGGTGGCCAGGCGCAGCTCGTTCGTCTCCAGGTCGCAGATGTGCAGCCCCTGGCCGTGGGCGAAGACCTCGAGCCCGGATGGAGGCCAGCGGTCTCTGTCGCCCCCTCGCTCGAGCCACTGCTGCTTTCTCTCGGCGATCCGTCCCATCACCTTGTCGACCACCACCTGCGGGAACCGGACGAGCTCGCCGTCTACCGTACAGCCGTAATCGATCAGGTAGTCGAAGAACTCCTCCGTGCCCTGGACACGGAAGGGCACTTCTCTCCACACCTTCAGCGCGTCCTGGAGCATCTTCTCCAGCTCGGCCTCGCTAAACAGCTCGAGCTCCATCCGCATCCGCAATCTCATATATCCCGTTCCTCCACCGTAGTCCTGCCCGTCCCTGTCTCGACACCCGCCTGCCCACCGTAGCCGGCCTTACGCCGGAGGTGGGACACTCGACCCTGGGGTTCATCCACTCAGCCCGCCCCTGCCACCCAGTCCAGCCCTACCTGACATCTCCGCCCCTGCATTTTACAATTTCCAATTCCTCAATTTTCAATGCTTCTCAGCCTTCTCCAGCTATTCCGTCTTCTCTACCAGGAATATGTGATCGCACACCTCATCTCCATTCATCAGCACCTTCGTCCGCCTGAACCCCAGCTCCGGATTGTAGGACCGTACGGCTGGGTCGTCTCCCGCACAGATCACGAACCCCAGCTCCGGCTCTCCCAGCTCGCGATACACCTCGGCCCACAGGCAGCGTGTGTAGTGGTAGCCGATGCGATCGGGCTCATCGATCACCTTCTCCCACTGGTGGGAGCCCACGCAACCCTTGTCCAGCCGCTCACAGAAGGCCTTGAGATCCGCTTCCGGGTCTCCCGCGTCCTCGCGCGGAGTCGGCTTGCGCCCCTCGGCCATCTCCTTCACCACCTCGCGGGCCTCTGGGCCAAAGCGCTCCTCCATGGCGTGGAGCAGCCGTATGGCCAGGCCCGCGGCTCCTTTCATCTTCCGCTTCATATGTTCGGTCAGGATCTCCTCGGCCTCCTCGCTGATCGGCTCCGGCAGAATCTCGTTCAGGCTACCTCGCATGGCCCTATCCTTTCGTCGTATCCACGTTACGTTGGTCTCGTCTGAAGTCCAGCCATAATAGGATATGATCCAACCTGACGCAAGGTCGGGGTGGACAGGTGTTTCGGTCTGTAGTCTTCAGGAATTAGGCCGGGGTGGGATACGGTCCGGTAGTAGGCCGAAGCCTGGGAGGTCGAGCACTCCAGGGGATTTCGAGCCACGAAGCCACCCCTATCCGACGGACCTCAGAGCCACAGCGAGCTGGCGTCTCGGAGAACCGAAGCCAGGCCGGGGTGGACAGATAGGAAGGAGATCAAGGAGATCGCCGTAGGGGCACGGCGGCGCCGTGCCCCTACTTGGTGCCACACCAACCACCCTATCCCAATCCCTCGAACCAGTGCGCGAATCGCTCATCCCGGAATGCCAGTATATCCTCCACAAGCCCGATCAGCCGCCGGGTCACGGGCCCCGGAGCATCCAGCGTCCGCTCCTCGAACCGGTCCACCGGGTGCACCTTCACTCCGGTGTGTGAGGTGAAGATCTCGTCGGCCGTGTGAAGGGCATCCGCGCCCAGGGCCGTCTCCTCCGCCGGTATCCCTTCGACACGCGCGATCTCGAGCACCGACCGTCGCGACACGCTCGACAGGATTCGCCCAAGGGGCGGAGTCCTCAACATCCCGTCTTTGATCACGAAGATCGACTCGATCGACCCCTCGGCCAGCAGATCGTCCGTACCGAGCATGATCCCTACGTCATATCCCCTGTCGATCGCATCCTTCCGGGTCAGGTAGGCATTGAGGTAGTTGGCGCACGCCTTCGCCTCTGGCCTGGCCGTCTCCGGATGCAGCTTCCGCCAGCGCGACAGGCAGGCCGATACCGGAGTCGTATCGTCCAGATGCAGATCCGGATTCTCAGGGATGGCAAACACGGCCACGTCCAACTTGGCGTCGAGCACCAGCTCAGTCACCGTCTCCTGCCCCCAGTAGGCCATAATCTTCACCACGCCTCGCCCCATCCCGTTGGCCCGGACCGTCTCCCCGACAGCCGCACCGATCTCGTCAGAGCTGTATCCCAGCTCCATCTCCAGCAGCTCGGCGCTGCGGGCCAGGCGCGCCAGGTGATCGGCCATCCGGAACGCCGCGGGGCCATTGGGCCCCACGTGGATGCCGAATGCCTCGAACATGGCCGATCCCCTGGAGAAGCCGTGCGACAGCAGCGGTACGGTCGCCTGTACCCACGGGATCAGCTCACCATCCAACCAGACCACACGATCGTCTTCCATGCCGACCTCCTGCCTTCATTCAGCCGCGTCGTATCCGGATCATCTGCAGACCGGTTCATTCACCGTACTCGATGGTCAAGCAGTCATATAGATCCACCTCGGTCAGATCGACCACGACACCGTTCTCGCACGGCTCGATCGTCGGGGTGCCCCCCAGAAGGCTCTGCGTGCCGGTCGCGGGTCCGGGCGTGGCCACCCGAAGACGAATGGCCTTCTGCGGCGTGACATAGCGCACCACCGCGGGGCCCGCCGAGGACGGCACAAGCGGGTTCGTGGTGAGGTTGACCAGCAGCAGTATCAAGCGGCGCCGATCGGAGTCGTCGAACAGTCGGACCTCCACCGAGCGTGGGCAATCGATGGCGGCCACGGGCACCGGGCCGCCGAGCCACCGCACCGCCCCCATCACCAACCTGTCGATCTCCGGGGCGTGCGCCCGGCGCATCTCGGCCTCCACCTGCGCGGTGATATAGACCGTGCGCCGACCCCCTTCCGCGCGGGTGACCATCAGGGGCCACGCTGGGTCGGCCGTCGGGAACAGCCCCCGGCGGTTCCCGGCCGGAGCGGCCAGGCGCTCCATATCCGGCCGATGAATGCCCGCCGCGACCTGTGCCCCGTCCACCGGTCGACACTCGACGTAGCCACCCAGGAAGGAGAACAGGCTATCGTCAGGGATGTCGCGCGCAAGCGGATGGTCTCCTCGCGCGCTCGCGTAATGGAAGGGCGAACCGTCGAGACCCGGCACTTCGTGCAACGGATCTCGCTCGCCCAGGGGACCTGCCTCCAGGGGGCGCACGCCTTCGACCTCCACGCCCAGCAAGTCGGCTAATCCGGGGGATTCGTGCAAGTTGCCCGCTGCATCGGCGAACCCGGTGCTGTATGTCGCAAGCACCCCCACGCCCTGGTCAGCGGCCTTCCGAACGGCAGCCAGCGTCTCGTCCCCCAGCGCGTAGGCATCGGGCAGCACGACGAGATGATAGCGGTCCAGCTTTCTCCGCGCGATATCTCGCTCCGCCAGGATCTCGCAGGGCACGTGGTGCTCCAGCAGCAGCCGATACATCCCCTCGAAGGCGTCCTCGAAGCGATCGCAGTCGGCCAGGTGGCTCGAGCGCGAGTGGAGCAAGGCCACGTAACGCACCGGCTCGGTTCCCTCCAGCGCGTCCTGCACGACCTTCATATCGTCGAACCCCGCGGCCAGCTCGTCGATCCCCGTCCGGTCGAAATCCATCGCGCACAGGTCCAGCATCAGCGGCGCCGCGTGGTTCGCGATGCAGTCCATCAGCAGCATGCGCGTCGGACGCACCGGGAAGTGCCGCGCGTCGTGACGCACGCCGTGGCGCACGTTGCCCCAGATGGGCCGGTCGCCGAAGTAGGCCTTGGTGAGGCGCATCTTCATGCCCAGCGGAACCAGATCGGTCCGCTGGTAGAACTCAGGAAGAAGCACATCGGCGTAGTCGGCGGCAAGCTGAGCCTGGACCCCGCGCACCCAGTTCTGCGCGTAGCAGGCCTCGGGCCGGACCTCATCGACAATCGATCGGATTCCCGCGCAGAAGTCGCGCACGCGACCGTCACGGAATTCCCGAAGCGTCTCGGGCAGGCCCGCCGGCGAGTTGTACACGAAGAACTCGTCCTTCACGATGGGCATCGGCTCGCCGAGCTCGCGCTCGAAGTCCGCCCGGCAGTGGGGACAGTAGCAGCTGCCCGGAAGCTGATCGAAGTAGATCCCGTCCACAGGATAGTTCGACAGGATCTCTCGCACCTCGCCGTAGAGGATATCGCGATACGGCGTGTTGTAGCAGATGTAGTTCTGGCGCCGCTGGGACCCGTCCTCCTGAGGCGGTCCCACGAGGGTCCAATCCGGGTGCTGCTTCAACCAGCAGGCCGTGCCGCCCGAGGCGGTCGCAAGCCACCAGGGCACGAACCGCAAGCCGGCATCCTGGCTGAGGCGGCACAGCTCTCCGATCAGATCCAGGTCGAGCACTCGGTCGTACCGAGGCGTGACCTGGCTCGGCCAGAGGGCGTAGCCACCGAGGACCGGACAGAACGCCAGCGTGTCCGCGTGGATGTCCAGGGCCTTCCGCACGATCTGCCGCGCATACTCACGGTCGAGATCTTGGCCGTACAGGGCCCAGTCGTAGTAGATGCGAGGGCGCTCGAACCAGCGACTCACAATGCCTCCGGTCTAGTGGCTTCCTTTGCGGTGTCCATTCCGAGCATCTTCATCCTGTAGATCCGCTTTCCTCCACCACAGGTCCGCCCTTCTCCGGCCGCGTGTTGACCTAAATCCCCAGGTCATCCTGCACTTCTATCGGTGTCAATCTGTGTCCATCTGTGGTAAGATCTTGATGTTAGTGTCGGTGCTTGGTGCGGGCAATGATATGATCCTGCAACTCCTTTGGTATGAGCTTGAACATCTGCGAGTACCCGGCCACCCGAACTGCGATGTTCCCGTAGCGCTCCGGGTCCTCCTGCGCCTGAATCAGGCGCTCGGCCGTCGTGACGTTCCACTGCAGCTGTCCGACCCCCATCTCGAATGCCGAGGAGGTCAGCTGCGCCAGCCTCACGGCCCCGGCCTCACCCGCCACGAGCTCCGGATCGACCTCGAGAATGGCCGCGGACCCACCGGCTGCCCTGTTGTGCGGAAGCACCGAAAGGGAGTTGAGCATGGCGGTCACTCCGTTCTCATCCCGTCCCTGATGCGCCGACAGCGAGTAAGCCAGCGGCTCCCCGGCCAGGCGGCCGTCCGGCAGGGCCCCCACGTCCTTGCCGAACTCGATGTTGCAGCGGAAGGAGAAGAGGTGCACGAAGTATCGGCCGTCGTGGGAGCAGGCCATGCCGTCCATCACGTCGATGAAATGGTTTGCGATCCGGCTTGCGAGGCCGTCCACCTCCGCATGGTCGTTGCCGTACTTGGGCGCCTGGCGAAAGAGCATCTGCCGAAGGCCTTCGTGGTCCTCGAAGTTGGCGCGAACCGCGGTCAGAAGATCGGCCGGTGACACCCGGCCCTCATCGAACAGGAGCTTCTTGATGGCCATCAGGGAATCGGCAGCGTTAGCTGTACCGAGGAAGCAGATGGAATGGTAGTTGTAGACCGAGCCACCATCGGTGATGTCCCGGCCGCGTTGGATGCAGTCGTCGGTGAGGACAGACCAGCAGGGCAGCGGGCCGCCATCGCGCTGGGCCAATTCCCCCCGGTTGCAGTGATACACCATCCGGGGGGCGAAATACTCGACCTGACGTCGGTAGGCGTCGAAGAGATCCCCGAACGCCGCGAAGTCCTCCAGTCGCCCCGTTTGCGGTCCGATCTGCTGATCCGTGGCCGGATCCCTCCCGTCGAAGAGCGCGAGTTCCAGGCACTTGGCGGCGCTGAACCATCCGGAAACCGCGTGGGGGCTCGCCTTGCCGGGGATTGTGAGCTCGACGCACCCGATCGGCGCGTAGTCCCTTGCGTCCTCCAGGCTGACGCCGTGCTGGGTGAGCGCGGGGATGAAGCACGCGTCGTTGAACGCGAAAGGGATTCCCCCGCCACCCGAGACCAGCTCCGATGCCAGGTGCACGAAGGCCGCCGGGCTGTCGCCGTGCAGGCGGACCGACAGGTCGCGCACAAACCCGAGGTCCCGCGTGGCCTCCAGGATGAGGGTGCTCAGCTCGTTGGTGGCGTCGCGTCCTTCCCTATCGACGCCTCCCAGCGTGATCGCCTGAACGTCGTACTCGAGGTAGAGCCGGCACGCCAGCTCGGCCATCAGGTCGCGCGCGCCGTCGCGATCCAGACGTCCCGCCTCGACGTCCGCAGCGTAGTACGGGAACAGGATCTGATCCAGACGTCCGAGCGAATTGGCGTTGATGCCGTCCTCACCGCAGGTGAGGATGTGCGACAGCCACAGGGACTGAGCGGCTTCGGCAAGTGTGCGCGCGCCCTCAGCCGGAACCCGGGCACAGGCCTCTGCCGCCAGCCGATTCGCCTCTTCTGAATAGCGCCTCCCCAGGAGGATCCCCGCGTCGCACACGGTCAGCGCCGCCCGCCAGAACCGCTCCTTCTCCGGGAAGTCGGGACCGGTCACATCAGCCTGCTCGATCGCCTGCTCGACCTGCTTGTGGATCCCGCCGAAGCCGATCCGGATGACTTTCGCATAGTCCCGAATCGAGTGGTTCTCCGTCCATCCCCTTGCCCAGTACACCGTGTGCGTATCGCCCTGGCCCCAGTGGCCGAGTCCCTCGGTGTAGTCGGAGCACCCCTCCCCCGGAACGAACCGGGCCGCCTGCTGCCACCGCGAGACGGCATCGCGAATATCCTGCACATTCTCCGGCGACACGCCCAGCTCTCCCAGCAGTCGAACGTCATCTGCGCTGTCGGGATCGGGAACCGGAATGCCGAGATGCGCCGTCGCCAGGTGGTTGCCGGCAAGCGTCCACCCGGGCTCAACGACGATCCGGGCCAGCCGGACGATCTGGTAGATGTAGGAAGCCCGGGCCTGGACCCGGCTGGCGGGCTCCAACGAGGCGTACCAGATGGCGGCGGACCGCGTGAACGGGTTTGCGCCTTCCGGGAAGGATCCCTTGCGGCCCATGATTTCGGATCTCAGCCGGTCGATACGGTCAGTCACAGCCGCGGTGCTCATTGCGCGTCCTCGAGCAGAAAGTCTGACGTGTGCAGCGAATATCCCCGAATCTGACCCTTCGGGGCGTCGTCCAGGATGTAGTTCACGATGTAGATCTCGCCGTCCTCGAACTGCACCCAGCCCGAGTATCCCGTGTCGCTCTCCGGCGAC
>JASLMQ010000193.1 GCA_030746455.1 Candidatus Latescibacterota bacterium | reverse complement strand
GAACCTCCCAGCCGGGTCCAGGTCGAGCTCGGTGAGATCGTGCACGGCGTAGAAGTCGAATCCATCCACGGACAGCGCCTGGGTGCCCGGCAATCGGCGCACCCTCGCGTCCCTGTCCATGTTGCCACGAACGAAGGTGGTGCGGCTATTGATCCTGCGAAACCCATCGTAGGTCTCGTCGGAGGCGATGTCGCCGGCGTGGATAACGGCGTCAGCCGTCCGAAGAACGGCCTCCATTTCCGGACGAATCTGGTTGTGGGAGTCGGATATGACGGCGATCTGGGTCATGAGGGGACGCCGATCTTCGGACAGTGGTCAGCGACGACGCATTCCTCGCACCTGGGCTTCCTGGCGGGACACGTGTCGCGGCCGAAGAGCACGAGCGCGAAGCCTGCGAAGATCCAGTCCTCCTGAGGGATCAGGTCCATCAGGTCGCGTTCGATCCGATCCGTGTTGAGTGTCTTGGTCCGCTGACGCGGCGTGAGACCCATCCGAAGCGCCAATCGAGAGACGTGGGTGTCCACCACCACACCGGTGGCTTCACCGAAGGCCTCACCGAGGACGACGTTGGCCGTCTTGCGCGCGACGCCGGGAAGCAGAAGCATCTCGTCCATCGTCCGTGGCAGCTGACCACCGAAGTTCCCGGTCACGGCCTTCGCCGTCTCGATGATCGACTGGGCCTTCCTCTGGTAGAACCCCGTGGAGTATATCTCCTGCTTGAGGGTCTCCAGGTCCGCGGCGGCGAAGTCCTCTACGGATCGATACTTCTGAAAGAGCGACTGCGTCACCTCGTTGACCTTCCGGTCGGTGCACTGGGCCGACAGGATGGTTGCGACGAGAAGCTCCCAGGGCGAGACGTAGTTGAGGGCCGCCTTTGGGCTGGGATAGCGGTCTTTCAACGCAGAGACGATGTGTCTGGCACGTTGCTGCTTGCTCGTCTTACTCTCTCGAGGCATGGGATGACTTCTCCGGTTCAGTCGACGCGGGTCGATTTCTGAATTCTATGAGCGACTCTTCCCCGTCGCTTTGAGTCTTTCGCTACGCATTGCGTTGAGGACGGCGATAACGCGCTTCCGATCGGCGATGACGACGTCGATGTCCTTCCGTTTCGACTTGTAGGCGCATGGCTCCGCGGTCGCGAGGATGCCTCGCAGGCTGGCGCCATTGTTGAGGTGCTTGCGCAGGAGGCGCGACTGGGCCGCGTGGTCCAGGTAGCGGCACAGCTGGGCCTCGTGAGAGGCGTCGAGCTTCCCGCGTTTGAGCTCGACGAGGATCAGCTCATCTGACTCCTTGCTTCGGAAGACCAGGTCCACGACCTGTTTCTCGTCACCCAGGGTGAATACGACGTGCTGGCGCGCGATCTGCTCAACGGGTTCATCGAAGAGGAGGCTGGGATCGGTCTCCATGGCGTCCTCGAGCTGCCGCTCGGTGTCGACAGACTCATACTCGGCGGAGAGAACGCGCCAGATCTCCCTCGCCTTACGGACGCCGATGCCGCGGACGGCGCGGAACTCGTCCTCTTCGGCGTTCGCGATGCGCCGAACGCTGCCGAAGTGGTGGAGGAGCTCGCGCGCCATCACCATCCCGGACCCGGGCAGCATCTCGACCATCCGCCTCTGCTGGTCGTCGAGTGAGGTGGCCTTGCGCTTGGGAATGAGCGAGATCTCGGGGATCCCAACCTGCTCCTGACGCGCCATCATCGCAATGAGCTGAGCCGTCTCTTCGGGCTTCGGGGTGGAGAGGACATTGATGCCGTAGAGCAGCATCATGGATGACAGCGCTCCGCGGACGGCCTGGGGATCCATCATGCTATACTGGTAGTTGACGCTACCCTCGATGATCAGGACGGGGATCCGGTAGTGCTCGCGAAGATAGACTGCGCTGGTGAAGAGCGTCTTTTCCATGATGCCCTTCAGGAAGCTGCTACCGGTCCGGCGCTCGATCGCGAGCCGCTTGCTGAGGATGTATCGGTCGACATTCCCCTCGTCTTCCTCGACGGGGATGATCTCGACCCCCAGACCCGCCAGCATGCCGGCGATCTTCTGCTTCGGCTTGGTGGCAGCGACAACGATGCTCGGGTGTTTGAGGTCCAAACCTGGTGTCCCCGTAGGCGACGGCCGCCTGCATCTTTCCCGATCTATAGACTGAAGGCGCGCCGGGCCTCTGCACACGTCTGGCGCACGTGGCAGCCCTCGATGTGGTCGTTGACCATACCCATGGCCTGCATAAAGGCGTAGCAGGTCGTGGGCCCCACGAAGGACCAGCCCCTAGCCTTGAGGTCCTTGCTCATCGCGGTCGATTCGGGGGTTGTCGTCAGCTTCACCAATGCCGCGTGAGTCATACGCTTCGGGCGAGATGGGCGTGGCGGCTCGAACCGCCAAAAGTAGCTCGCGAGGGAGCCGAATTCGTCGCCAAGCGTCAGGGCCCGGGCGGCGTTGTTGATCGTCGATCGGATCTTTCCCTGGTGACGGACGATTCCGGCGTCCTTCAAGAGGCGCTGGACGTCCCTCTCCCCGAATCCGGCGATGGTCTCCATGTGGAATCCCTTGAAGGCCGCGCGGAAGTTCTCTCTCTTGCGAAGAATCGTGAGCCAGCTCAGGCCGGACTGGAAGCCCTCCAGACAGATCTTCTCGAAGAGCAGGCAATCGTCGTTGACGGGGAGGCCCCATTCGTCATCGTGGTAGCCGACGTAGAGGGGATCCGAAACCGCCCACCAGCAGCGAGTGACGCCCGATTCATCTGTACGCAGTCCGTTCTCTCTGGCCATTGGCCCTCCTCCGTCACTTCTGCGGCGGGGGTAGGTGATCAACGTCTGGTCCGGGAGTCGACAAAATCAGCTTCCTGGCGTAAGGCACGTACCCGACACTGCGAGCCGTAGCGATGGATGCTCCGTTGTCCGGTCGGGTCCCGTAAAGGGCTTCACCACCCGTACCAGTCACGTGGGCAGTGACAGCCGATACCATAGTCTTCGCGTAGCCGCGTCGACGATGGGATGGGGCGGTCTCGATGCCGACGTCGGCGATGCGATCGGCCATGAGGTGGCTCTGATGGGCGTAGGCGATCGAGACGGCTTCGCCGTCGACCACGACCGCATAGACGATACCATCCGGGAAGCAGTGCGTGGGCAGCGAGAGACCCTCCGCCGGAGGGATCGACTCGTCGGACAGCGGCCGGCAGTCGCCATGATGGTGTCGCCGAACGCATCGGTCGTTGCAGGCGAAGGACAGTCCGTGGATGGTGCGATCGATGGGGACCAGGCCCGCCTCCTCCAGGGCCTCGTTGACCGGGGGAGCCAGTCGGTCGGGAAGCTCGGGATCCGCAAGCGCATCCAGGGACGCCACCTCGCCGACGATCTCCTGGACGGCGTCGCCGGCCCCGGGGGGCACACTGACCACGGTACGACCGTCCGCGAGCCTGACCCACCAGAGCGCGTGCACGTAGCCGTAGCTCAGCTCCTTATTCAGACGCCGGGGCGATTCGACAACATCGGGCGACCCCGTCCGGACCGTCGCGAGATCGGCCCCCATTCGCAGGCCCATGTAGCGGTCGACCAGAGGGAACTGCAGTTCTTTAGGGACAGGTAAGCTCATGTTCGCGTGCACGTCGTCCTTCCAGAGGTCGTGCCTCCCTCCTGCGCCGCCAGAGCCGCTTCGGAGGGCAGGCGTGGCTTGGGATTGCCGGCTCTGCCTTTCTGAATCCTGAATCCCGACTCCTGTCCATTTCAGGTTTGGCAATTGGGGCAGAAATACGAGGCTCCACCGAGAAACTGGATCTTGTCGATCGCGGCTCCGCACACGGGGCACGGCTTGCCTCTGGCTTTGGCATTCAAGATCCTCGAGTAGCCTCCCGGCTCGTTGTAGAGATCCCGCTCCTCGTCCTTGCCCCCCTTGTCGGTCGCTTCTTTCAGAACCTTGCGAATCGCGTGGTAGAGCTTCTGCCGCTCCCTGCCCTTGATGTCGACGACCCGCCGCGTGTGATGGATCCCCGCGTGGAACAGGATGTCCTGCAGGTAGCCGTTGCTGATGCCAGGGAACCGGGGGTCGCTGACGATTAGCTTCTTGACCACCAGCTTCTCCTGGTCGCTCACGCGGTCCAGGATCTTCCTGAACCGGTCGTAGGTGAAGGCCTTGCTGAGCGGCGATAGGCCTATATTGCCCGCGTACTTGTGCTTCGAGACCTCGTTTTTCGTGAACAGGTTCAGGAAACCCCATCCCTGGACGGACACGGCGAGGCACCGGCCATCATCGAACCGGACCAGCAGGTGGTACTTCCTCGGCAGGTCGTCCTCGCTGTCGTAGAGCACGACGCGGCCGCCCATGTCTCCCATCGCGAGGACCCACCCCGCGTCGAGCGAAATGAAGAGCCAATTCCCTTTCCCCTTCGCACCCGTGACGGTCCGCCCGGACAGGATTTCGGCGTACTCCTTCGCGCTGCGGCTGTACCAGATGAACTTGTGCGGGGTGTTGCCCTGGTTGCCGGACGCGATGCGGCAGCCCTTCAGCTCCTTGTTGATCTGCCTGGCCAAAGTGAGGACTTCGGGAAGCTCGATCATGGCGGGAGACCCTTCTCTTGATGCACATCGCTTCTGGATCTGTTGTCAGTTCCACACCTCGTCGATGACCTGGCGTGTGAGCTCCACCCATCTGGGCACACGCGTCGGGTCGCCATTCACGGTTTCGACGTCCTTCAACGTGATGTCCACGTGGCACCCTCTTGCAGCGGTCAGGTCGCGTGTCAGGATCGAGCGGATCCGATCGGGATCGAAGTCGTAGCCCACCATGTCCACGGGACTGGGCCGGTAGCTCAGGACGTAGTCACGCCCAACCTGCTCGGCGCACCTCGGCATATCGGCAAAGGGGGAAATGGCGATCCGTCGAAGGTTGGGAACCTGGCGGAGCATGTCGATCTTCTGGGTCAGGTCCTCGCAGCATCCATATGAGGCCAGTCCGAACTTGCTGATGATGGGGAGCTGATACTGCAGCAGGAACTCGTCGTGCATGGCAGGGGAAACGCAGGCGAACTCCTGGGCAGCCGCGAAGGTCCACAGCCGGGACCGTTGGACATCGTTGACGTTGGGTGCGGGATCCTCGAGCTCTTCGGCGTAGGACATCGCCTGGTTCTGGTGTGCTCCCAGGCCCCAATCACCGGCCGCCTCCGCCTCGTCGCTGGCCTTGAGAGCGCCGTCGGACATGAACTTCATCAGCCGATGCAGGCCGTTGGGATCGTCCATCATGTCGGTCATGAAGTGCTCGATGCCCCGAAGATAGCCCAGATCGGTGGAAAGGTCGCTGGACCAGCTGCGGTAGGCGGGGCCCCGGTCCACGTTGAGGGTAATCAGGTCGCCGATCAGCTCACTGAGCAGGTCGACGCGCTCGGAGGTGGCGTCCTCATCGATCTCGTGCCAGGGGACCCGGAGTTTCCCGAGGTCGTCAAGGGACTTGAGGGGGTAGTCGATCTTGAAGGAGCCCCGTGGGCTGTCGCTGTAGTTGCGCGTGACCGGAACACCCCATCCCCTGCACGCCGGGACGGCCTGGACCGTGACCCAGGGCTCGAAGATCGAGTCGTCGCCGAAGGTGTCCCAGAAGAGATTGCGTCGGAAGAAGTCCTCGATGGACCTGAGGAAGGCATTCTCGCAGATGCACTTCGATTGGGGCATCTCGCGCCAGGCATAGGCCCTCACGTAGATGAGCGGCCGGGTCGGCTTGAGGCTGTTATGCGCCCGCCACAGGCCGCGCCGCTCGTCTTGTTGGGGATGCGCGCAGATGTCGGCGTATCGCTTTGCCAGGTCGCCAAGGACCGATCGTTCCTCTGGGGTCGCCACCATCTTCAGGGTCTCTCCTGTTTGCGAGATACGTTGATCCCATCGTTATCGAGGCCGCCGGCCTGACGAAATATGCGGTAAGACAGCGCCGATCGCCATGGCTATCGGCGCCGCCTTGCACACGGCCGGACCGATCAAGTCAGCTCCTGTTTCCTCGCTTCGACTCCAGAAAGAGATCCGTAATCTCTTCGGCTCGATGCCTAAGCTTCCGAAAGCTGGTGAGAAACATCTCGTTGACATCACCAGGTTCGACGATTCGCATGTTCTCGTGGGGATACCACCCGGCCATCCGATGCCGCACGCCGTCGACCTTGACCGTCCGGGTGTGGAAGTTGACCTGTAGAAACGTCCGTGCCGTACGAACGTGGGTCGTGGCGAATCCTCGGTAGCGCGCCTGGGGGCCGTCGGCCCGCCACTCCAGGTCCCAGCTCGAGCCTTCGAGCTCGCGCTCGATCACATCCAGGAGCGCAGCCAGTGCGGGGCGCAGCTTCTCCGGCGCGCGGCTCACCGTCCATTCAGGTCCGTACTCGACGGGACTCGGTTCCTCGTAGTATGGCAGGAACGTGTCCTGATCTGAGCCCACCGGATCGCTGGCAGCTCGAGTGCGCGGAGGGTGACACATCCACCCCCGTCCGTCCAGGCGAAAGCCCAGCTCGTGAACGACCGGGGCGACCGGAGAGACATCGATCGGATAGCCGTTCCAGGACCTCAGGCTCATCTCGATGGGCCTGCCGAGGCCGTCGGTCATCCGGCTCTGGATGCAACGCACCAGCTGGTCGCGAGACAGACGGACGAGCTGGTTGTCATTGTAGACGAACACCTGACCGGCCTGAACGGTGGTCCAGTGGATGATGTTGCCACGCTTCATAGCGCGTTTGAAGACCTCACCGCGCTCCTCGACGAGGTCCAGGCTGGTGGCGTAGAGGTTCGCCGGATCGCGGCTGGACATCGAGAAGATCGGCTCGTCCTCGAGGTAGCCCAGCTCGTTTCCGTCACTCCTGCGGGCCCGGCACTCACGGAGCAGCTCGATGGCGTCGGGGAGTCCGTATTGCTCCCCGTGGTGGCTCTCGATGAAGTAGCCGCGACTGACCTGGCCTAGGAGCTCGAGGCGTTTGAGCTCGGGCAGGAGATCGCCCCAGGACGGGGCGGCTACCTCGCCCTCGAGGATGTCGCGGGTGACGATGCCCCACCGCCTGAGCAGCTGGTCGGCCCATCTGCGGGTCTTCTCCTTCGCGGGAAGCGGACGGGCGGGTGGAACCAGGCGTTCGGTGGCCGACCAGCGTCCGAGGCGGGGGTCGAGCCCACGCTTCCGCATCTGCTTGAGCACGCGATCTGGGGACATCCGCCCGTTCAGGATCTTGCGCGGCGTGCTGTCCAAGTCGTAGCAGGCCGAGAGTGAGACCTGGAAGTCCGAGTGCCGAAGGCAGAGGTAGGAGTCACAGGTCACCTCCCCCGCCCAGGCGAGGTACCACACCGCGCGCGTCGCGGGACCCTCGTCCACTCCTGCTTCACGGAGGACGTCGTCGAAGAAGGCCGTCGGGTGGTCGCGGAAGAAGGCGCGGACGGTCCGGATCTCTTCGGAAATGTCGGCATCGGCGCTGGCTTCGACGCCATACTTCAGCGGCACGGTGCTGGAAAGCCACTCCGCGTCCCGCCTGAGGCAGAGCGCCATCTTGCCCCGGGTGATCCTGTCGACGCCGAAGCGGCGCCAGCACACCTCTCCGGAGGCGATAAGACGGTCGAGCATCTCTGGCCGGTAGTCCGCAACACGGCGCCCAATCATCTCGCTTTCGAGGGCACCGGTGACGAGCTCGAATCCCTGAAGCTGGGCGATCACCTCGCGCAGGCCGTCGAGGCCCTGGAGCCGGGCATCGGGGTGGAGGTGCTGCCACCGGGTCACGAAGTCGACGACTTCGTAGGGGGCACATGCCTCGAGCTCGCGCTTGAGATAGCCCATCGTCAACCGGTGAATCTCCTCCAGGCTGACCCGGTTGACGAACTGGGGGCGCGGCTTGTCGGCCATGTAAACGCCCTTTGCGGCGGTCCCGCTTTCCACGAGGGCCGACAGGTGGGCCTCGATCTCCCCGACGGCCCAGCCGGTGTGGTTTGCGATCTCGTAGAGCGTAACAGGACCGTGACACCTCAGGTAGCGCTCGATCACACTCCTGCGCGCTTGCTCTCGGGGCACCGGCTTGCGCCATCTGGCGGGGATGGCCTTGCCGAGAGCGACGCGGTCGCCTATCGCGATCTCCCCATCCGCGAAGCGGGCAAGCGAAACTCGGGGCCTCGTGCCGCCCGTCCTGGGTGCGAAGGCATCGTGGTATTCGCGCCACAGGTCCCCGACCACGAGGCGGATCGGGTCGCGGTCGCACTCGACCAGATCGATGGCGATCACGCTGGGGGTGTCGAGCAAGGGCTCGAGGAGTCTCCGGGGGTCGTCCTCGCAGACCTCAGACACGGCG
This sequence comes from Candidatus Latescibacterota bacterium, assembly GCA_030746455.1. The sequence goes on along the minus strand of JASLMQ010000193.1, from coordinate 548 downwards.
TCGATCGTTGCCGGGAGGTCGCCCAGCTCGCGTAGCACCTGGGCCAGCTCCTCGCTTGAACGGGCACGCCGGTTCTCCGACCGGCGCAGGAGACGCCGCTCCACGCGCTCGATGGCGCGGGGATCCAGGAGCTGGGCCATCTGCTCTTCGCTGAGGACCTTCTGGAGGACCTCGCGATGGAGGCGCAGCAGGTGCGCGCGCCGGGAGCGGCCGCTTTCGTAGGAGGGATCGTACGCCTCCTGGATGAGGAGGGTATGGGTGAAGGGGGACGGGGACTCGACAGCCCTGAAGTGGAGGCAGATTCTGCCCTTCTCGATCCATCGCAGGATGTCGGTCAGCGCCGGCACATCGAGGGATTCGTCCTGGTACTCGCGCACGACCTCGGACACGATGGGATAGGCCTCTTCCTTGCCAGCGACCTCGAACAACTCCTGCGCACGGTGGGTCTGAAGCCAGAACGGAACGCGCTTGCCGCTGTGCGCGCGGAGGATCTGGTAGGCCACGGAGGCGGCATCGCGGAAGGCGGTGCCAGCACCGATCGCGCCCGA
>JASLMQ010000192.1 GCA_030746455.1 Candidatus Latescibacterota bacterium | reverse complement strand
CTGCCTCCTGAAGACGGTGGGCCAGGGGTTTCTCCAGCAGGACATGCTTGCCCGCGGCCAGTGCTGCCAGCGTCACCTCCGCGTGCAGGTGGTGCGGCAGGCAGACCGCCACCGCCTGAACATCCGGTTGCTGGAGCAGCTCGCGCCAATCTTTGAAGAGTTCGACGCCGTCGTCGGCCTCCGCGGCCGGGTTGACCTCAGCCGCCGCAGTCACGCGGATCTCAGGGACCGTCTCCGCAGACCTCGCCAGCTGCCTGCCCGCGTACCCGAAACCGATGATTCCCAACGATAGGTGGTTGCACATTTGCCTTCTGCCTCTCCGTCTCACGCCTGCCCTCCGTAGCTGGCACCGCCAGCGAAGGAGGGTCTCACTTCTCACGTCTCACCCAGATTGGCCACGCACCCAAACCCTTGGCGCAGTCACCCATCAAGACCAACCATACTCGTAACACGTCTCATACATCGCCACAACGTTCTCCGGAGGACTGACAGACTGGACATTGTGGCACGGCCCCAGGATGAAGCCGCCACCATCCCCCAGGATCCGCAGGTTGTCCAGCACCTCCTGGCGCACCTCTTCGACCGACCCGAAGGCCAGCGTGTACTGGTTGTCCATCGCGCCGTGGAAAACGAGCCGGTCCCCGAAGTCCCGCTTGAGCCCCTCTCGCTCCATCCCCTTGCACCGCCACTGCACTGGATCCAGGATCTCCACGCCCGCCTCGATCAGATCGGGCAGGATCTCGCGGATGGCACCGTCGCTGTGATGGAACACGAAGGCGCCGCCGTCGTGCGCAAGGTCCATGAGCGGCTTCATTCTGGGCAGCATGTAGGTCCGGATGTGCTCCGGGGAATACATCAGGGCCTCCTGCGATCCCAGGTCTTCGGACACCCCCGTGTAGCAGATTCGGCCCGGTATCTGATCGTAGATCCGGCGGGTGTTCTCGTAGCACAGGCCGTAAAGGTTGTCCAGACAGTAGCTGACGATGTCGGGATTCTGGATCAGGTCCACGAACGCCTGCTCTTCACCCCTGAGGTGCTTGTAGGTCAGGAAGGGCTCCGAACCCCCACCGGCGATCACGTCCCCCTCGAGTCCCTTCACCCTCTCGGCAATGCCGGAGTAATCGCTCCAATCCGGGCTGGGCCACGTGTAGTTCGCTTCGATCTCCTCGACCGATTCGTAGCCCTCCAGCGGGCTGTAGGTGCATTCGCGGTAGACGCCGGTTCCGTAGTCCACCTTTGTGTAGCGGCATCCGAACACGTCGGCATCGGCCGGTATGGGCGGACCCACGTACGTGGGTGCCGTCGAAACGACACTGTCGATGTGGAGGCGCTCGAAGACCTCCGCGAAACGCCGTTCGGTAGTAGGGTCGGCCATCGTCCTTCCCAGGACCTCGTCGAGCTGGA
>JASLMQ010000191.1 GCA_030746455.1 Candidatus Latescibacterota bacterium | reverse complement strand
GAGCCGGGGGATGTGCGCGAGCGTTGTGATCGCGAAGGTCTTTGCGTCGCAGAAGAAGGTGTAGGACAACCCGAGGGCCGCTGCGCTTGCCGGCCCCATTCCGGCGATGCCGAAAAGATGCCACGTGAAGGCCTGGGCGGTGATGGGCCCGCGGAGGTAGACCAGTCCGCTCTCCACCATGATGCGGGCGAGTCCCAGGTAGAGCACGAACGTGCCCAACCAGAAGGCCAACAGGGGCCAGAGGCTCATTCCCGCGTGATGGAGAAAGAGGAGCAGGTAGACCGCAGAGCCGATGAGGGCGAAGACGCAAACCCGGTAGGAGATGACCTCGCCGGAGTCATCGACGGTGTCTTTGCCCGCGAACACCTTCAGTGCCACCGCCTTCAGGTGGGCTCTGGCGGCCCAGATTCCCCAGCCCACGAAGACGATCATCCCGCCGAAGTTCTGCCAGCCGATCGCGGCATCCAGCGAGCACCAGGGATCGGAGCCTCCGATGGTGAAGCCCGTTCGATTGAAGATGCCGATCTGCAGAATCGCCAGGAGGTGGAACACCCAGATACTGAGCAGGACCTCCGACTTGGTAAAGTACCCGAAGGCGATGATCATCGGATGCACGACCACCCGAAGGGAAGGAAAGCCCCTCGCGATGGGCACGTGCCGGGTCTCGAGCACGGGAAGCCTGGGGAGCGTGACGGAGAACCAGGTGAGGATGTTCCAGGCGATCACGAAGAGCACGAGGCCGAACCCCACGCGGAACAGGGGGGATCGCGTGAGGTCCGCCAGGGTCCCCCGCGCCCCCGATACGCCCGTGAGCTCGAGAAGGGCTGCGGCAACCGGGTAGGTCAACCGCTCGTGCTCCATCCACTGCTTCCTGAACAGGGTGACCAGGCTCAGGCTGGCCAGGAGCAGGGCGCCGAAGAACCCGCCCCACCAGAACATCGGAGGAAGCCACGGCTCCCAGGGGAGCGGGATTCCCTTGGGCAGGCTCTCGTAGAAGCCCATCGCGGCCGGCCTGCTGGCTACGATGGCCCAGGAGGGGATGTGCTCGAACAGGAGGTCGGCCCACCGGTTCTCCGGGGTCGCGAAGTAGGTGGGCGCCGTGACCACGCCCAGGAAGTAGCCGGAAAGCCACTCGCCCTGCATCGTGGCCGAGACCATGCCGATGCAGCAGATGCAGAGCATCTCCGAGGGGGAGAGGCCGCGGCCGAAGCGGTCCAGGATGAGGTTGATCCCAAGCAGGAAGATGAACGGGATCAGGAAGGCAACGGACAGATGCGCGTAGTCGGCCCTGGACGAGTGAACGATGAGGCTCGAGTAGGTCGGCCAGATGTTCACCAGGACGGCCAGGAACAGGCCGACGATCAGGGCGCGACGAGTCATGGAGAATCAGAGTTCCACGTTCCAGGTTCCTCGTTCCACAAGCCACGAGTCACGATCCACGAACCACGATGGTTCATGCCGCGCCCCCCTGGACAGCGATCTTCACGGCGGCACGTCCGTCGAGCTGGTAGCCGGTCCTGAGGGCGTTGAAGCCGTCGGCTACCCGGTCCAGCGGGAGGATGTGACTGACCATCTCGGAGTAGGGGAACTCGTTCTTCTCCAGTACGGGAAGCCCGCGGACGAAGTGATCGACCCCGCTCGCCCAAACGGCCTCGAGGCGGAGGTCCTTGCGCATCAGCATCTGGTTCGGGTTGCAGGGAAAGGTCCCTACGTCCACGAAGTGTCCCATCGCCGTGTAGGTGCCGCCCTTCCGGAGGTAGTCGAGTCCCTCGGGGATGGCCGACAGCGTGCCCGCGCACTCAAAGACCACGCCGGCCCCCTCGCCCCCCTGGGTATTCTCGAGGACGAGGGCCTTCCGATCATCCGGGTCCCGGACCTCGTCGATGTCGATGGTGACGTCCGCGCCGATCCGTCGCGCCAGATCGAGTCGGCCCTCTGGGCCTCCCACGACGATCATGCGGCCGGCTCCGCTGAGCTTGGCACAGACGAGGGTCAACAGGCCGATCGCCCCCGTGCCCTGAACAACGACGGTGTCTCCAAACTTCATTTGTGCCCTCAATACGCCGTGGACGCCGATGGTGAAGGGCTCGGCGAGCACGGCGACCTCAGGCGGCAGCTCGGTCTTGAAGATGACGGTGTCCGGATTCCAGAGATAGATGTAGTCCGCGAAGCCGCCCCTCAGGTACGGCTGCTCCTCGGCCTGAAGGAACCCGTAGGCCCCCATGGTGGTCCCGGGAACCAGGATGACCCGGTCTCCCTCGGCCAGCGGGCGGCCCAGGTAGTCGGTTTCGACCCCCTCGCCCAGCGCGTGAACGGTGCCGACGTTCTCGTGGCCGTAGATGATCTCGCCTTCGAGACGTTCGTGCTCCCAGTTGTGCAGGTCGGTTCCACAGATGCCGGCGAGCTCCTGCCGCAGCAGAATCGTACCGGGCTCGGTGTCCGGGATGGGGTACTCGCGGATCTCGAAGCGCTCGCCGACGGTGACGACCGCGCGTGCGGTATCGGGCATGGGACTGCCTCCTTTTCTGCTAATTCGTCGCCGACGTCTCTCGGTCGGCGGACGCCTGCCTGCGGAGCCAGGACTTGTGGGCCTTGGTCAGCAGGTCGATCGCCTCTATATGTCGGTCTCGGCACTCGCCGAGCGTGGGACGCCACACCGTCTGCAGGAATCCGAGCAGGCGCTCGGGCGCAATGTGCCTGCGGGCGTAGGTCACGGTCTTCTGGAAGTTCTCCGGACAGGACCAGTTGCTGCCTGTGGGGATCTGGTCGTATCCGTGCTCCTCGATATCGCGGTAGGTTCGGGCGGCGGCGACCTTCTGTCCGAACGAGCTGCCGTAGTACCAGTTGCTCTGGACCACCGACGCGGGCATGCGCTTGAAGAAGACGTCCACCTGCTCCAGCAGGATCTCGAGATCGTGCCACCAGAGGTCGAACTGTCGGACCAGCATGTAAGCGTAGTGGCGCTGGTGCTCGGCCGTCTCCTCGTCCATCCCCAGGTGGAAAAACCTGGGCTTGTCGAAGAGATCGACGACCTCCCGGATCAGGTCCTTGCACGCCTTGTAGTAAGGCTTCGTGGAAACACAGCGGGCGTACGGTCCCATCCACGCGTCGTGCGCGGTGGAGAAGTTGAGCTTGGGAATGGGCTCCAGCCCGAGCCGGCGGATCGCCTTGAGTCGCCGGCGCAGCCGCTTGACGCTCCAGGAGCCGCGGACGGCGATCTCCGGGTGCGACCTGTACCTGACGCCTTCGCCCAGGTCGATCACGACCATGTTGGCACCGGCGTCTTTCAGGCGGTGGAGGACGTCATCCCAGACATCGCGCTCGACCCGAACCTCGTCCTCGGCGCTCACGTGGGTGATGCCCCAATCCGTCGCCTCGCGGTCGGCCCACATGTTGTAGCCGAGGTGGAGCAGGTAGGCCCAGATGAGCTCGCCCTTCTTCTTCTTGCTCTTCTTCTTGGCCATGGCGGATTCCTCCTTCCGACATCGAACTCGAGAGACCCAGAACCAAGCCCAGCCACCCAAAAGCAACTACGAAAGACGCGAAAGGCGCGAAATGAAGAGGAGACGGTCTGGGGGATTCCCGACGTCTGGTGCAACGGGATCGGGCGTTTCTATCACGGGTCCACGACCTGTCACCGATCCCCTGCTACTGTATCCGCTCGGGGGTGATGTCGCCCAGCGGGACGTCGAGGAGGTCCTCGCCGTAGATGATGTGGCCGCCAAAGACCTCGGCCGCCTCGTGGAGCACGCGCTCACGGATGCCCGGACGCTCCAGCTGCTCGGTCATGTGGACGAGCACCAGCGTTCTGACGCCGGCGTCACGCGCCGTTCGGGCGGCGTCGAGGTGCCCGGAGCAGCAGTCCGTAATCCGAGGGTCGGTCACCACGCCGTTGAGCAGATGGCACATGTGGACGAGCACGTCGGCACCCGAAGAGAGCCCGGTGATGCCATCCGCCGGGGCGGTGTCGCCCGTGACGACGACAGAGCCCTCGGACGAGTCCAGCCGGTAGGCCAGGCTTGACAGCTGGGGCTGACAATGGACCGCGCGAACGGCTCTGACGGTCCATCCCTCGCCCTCGACCGTGTCACCATCGGTCAGCTCGGAGACGACAGGGGCGGGACGCGCCCTGGGCAGGACGCCACCGCGCATCTCGTAGACGAAGTCGCTGCCGGGGTGTCGGGTCCTTGCCGCCAGATCCGGCCCGAAGACGCCGTCCTCGCTGAAAAGCAGGTCGGTCATCCGGGCGAGGGGCGCAGGGCCGCGGACCTGAAGCTCGGGGATCTGGCCGATCCCCTGATCCCACCGGTTGAGTACCAGGTAGGCATAGTCCATGCAGTGGTCATAGTGGAGGTGTGTGAGGAACAGACCCGTGATCTCCCTCGGGGACACGCCCTTGTCCAGGAGCCGCCGGGCCGATCCGGGGCCGCAGTCGAACATCAGGGCCTCGTCGCCGAGGGTGACGAGCGTGCTCGCGCCCGCACGGCGGGCGAGGGGCGTGGGCGTGCCGGTGCCGAGGAGCGTGACTGTGAGGGACATTCGGACCTCTCTGGCGTTGGGATCTGAAGCCCGATAAGATGGGCCGATTGCGGCGCGTGTCGAGGCAAGATAGCATGGCCTGTGGGGCCGCGCAACGGGAATCTCCCGACGGGGGGCGGGAAGCCTGGCCGGGTTGGGACGGCTCAGGGCAGATTGAGGGGAAGGGATGGGGCGTCGAGGAAGCTCGACCCCAGACGCTCATAGCGCCTGGCGAGTCCATTGAAGGAGACACGCTCGCCCTCATAACGGCGAAGAAGTCCCTGAAGAAGCTCTGCGTGGAGCGCCTCGAGTTGCAATCCGTGCCTGGCGGCAAGGTCGCCGGCCCTTGTGAACAACGACGCGGCGCGTCCGGACCTGCCCGAGAGGAGGTGGATCTCGCCCTGGCCCAGGGCCACGTAGGCCCGCCCCCGCGCATCCCGCGTGGCCTTGAAGAGGGCATCGGCCTCGCGGAATCCGTCGGCCGCCGCCTCGTTGCGGCCCTGCATCTTGTGGGCGGTGGCCTCCCCCCAGACGGTATAGGCGTAGCTCACCCGGTCGCCGATCTCGTGGTAGAGGGTGCGTGCGCGGTCGAACAGCTCGTGGGATTCCGCGAAGTCGCCCAGCATCCGGCGGGCGTTGGCCCGGCCGCAGTAGGAATAGGCCCTGCCGAACCGATCGCTTCCGCGCCTCAGCCGCGCATTCGCGCGCGAGTAGTAGTCGAGCGAGTCGTGGTAGCGCCCCATCACGCGTGAGATGCCCCCGAGCCCGCACAGGGCGTAGACGATGCCCTGCCGGTCCTTCAGACCCTCGTATCGAAGGCGGGATTCCTCGAAGGCTTCGAACGCCTCGCCGAGCGCGCCGCGCACCCGCAGGGCGCCCCCCGACGCCCAGAGGACATAGGCCTCGCCTGCCTCGTCGTCGAGATTCCGGTAGAGGCCGACCGCCCTCTCGAACTGGTGAAGGGCCTCGGGTATGTCCCACAGCGCGCGCACCGACATCCCCTGACCCACCACGGCGTCCGCCACCGAGTAGAGGTCGCCCAGTTCGGACGCACGACTCTCGGCCGCGCGGTACTCGGCGAGTGCCTGGCCGAACCGCCCGATGAGGCGCAGGCAGTGGCCCTTCGACAGGCGGCAGATGGTGATCCCCTCGAGGTCACCCGCGGGTCGGAAGAGCGCCTCCGCGCGTCTGTAGGTGCCCAGGGCCTCCTCGAATCGGCTCTGCTCGCGCTCGGTGTCACCGCGTTCCAGCAGGTCGGATGCGGATGGTGTGGGCATAGGGATTCCTATTCAAGACCGAAGAGCATCTCTCGCAGAGAACGCAGAGAGCGCCAGGAGGGATTGAGGATCCATGGTTCCCCCTCTGCGTTCTTTGCGCTCTTGGCGAGAGTCTGGTTTCCGCAAGGAAGGGAAGTATAGGACACGAGAGGCGCGGCGGCAACACAAAGAGGCAGGGAGCCGCATGGGGGCTCGACCCTCGAAATCCCTTTGGGTCTTGACATTTTTCCGCATATGTGCGTAAGTTTGCTATTAGTAAAGGAGATAGAGACGGTGGCTGAGAACTCCACGATACCTGGCCGAACAGGAGGACGGGCGAGCATACGGGTGCGCCCGTTGTCGGTGGCTGTCCTTGCCGTGCTGGCCCTGGGCGCGCTGTTGTCGGTGCCCGGTCCGCTGGCCATCAGCGAGCACATCGACCCCCTGTTCAAGGCCGAGACCCTGGTGTCCGAGGCAAGATACCGAGAGGCCCTGGACCTCCTAACGCGGATGGACACGAGCGGGCTGGACGCCTGGGAAGTGGATCGCGTCCTGCTGAAGCGAGCCCTCTGCCAGAAGGCCATGGGACGGCACGGCCAGGCCCTGGTCGGTCTCGAGTCCCTCCAGGGGGCCTTCGGCGCGATCGAGGACTACCTGGTCTACTGGCAGGCGGAGTGTCTCGAGGCGCTGGGACGCCTCGACGAGGCCGCCGACCGGTTCGCGCAGGTGGCGGAGATTGACCGGGCGAGCCAACTCAAGGACCAGGCACTCCTCAGGGCGGCGGGCCTTCGGCTGAACCAGGATCGGCCTCGAGATGCGGCGCGACTGTACAAGCGGCTGCTGGGGAAGAGCGAGCGGGAGGTCAAGGCGCTCCCGGGTCTCGCGGGGGCCCTGGAGGCGGCCGGGGATTCCGCCGGCGCTAGGAAGGCGAGGCTGCAGCTCGTGCGCGATTACCCGAAGACGACCCAGGCCCTTCGAGCACTCGAGTCCATGGCGCCCCTCGGTCGCGTACAGGAGATGTTCTACGGCGGGATCGTCTACTCCGCCCACAAGAAGTTTCGGCAGGCCGCCGCCCTCTTCCGGACGATCGTCCGGAAGTCGCCGCACGAGAGCTGGCGCGGCCGTGCGCAGTACCAGCTGGGACTCGTGTACTACGATCGTGGCGACTACCGGACCGCCGAGCGGGCGCTCCGAAGGGCGCAGCGCTCCTACCGCGTGCCCAAGGCGCTCTTCGCGCTGGGGAAGTGTTCGGTGAAGCTCGGGCGGGCGCAGGAGGCAGCGGAACGCTTCCTGAGCTTCACCCGGCTGTATCCCGCCGTGTCCGGCGCCGCGGAGTCGCTGTGGAACGCGGCCATGGCCTACGAGCGGCTGGGCAGACACCGGGAGGCGCGCGGGATCTTCCTGCGGCTTGCCTCGCGCTACCCAAAGAGCGACTTCGCCGGCAAGGCGAGTTGGCGCGCCGGCTTTGCGCTCTACAGGATGCGCCGGTACGAGGAGGCCGCAAAGGCCTTTCTCCGGTTGGCCAAGAACACCCCGGAGGTCTACCTTCGTGATCAGGGCTACTACTGGGCGGGCAAGTGCTACAAGCGGGCGGGGAAGGAGGAGGAGGGCGAGGAGTTGATGGCGCGGGCTACCGAGGGGTTTCCCACGTCGTACTACTCCGCGAGGGCGCGATCCGTGCTGGGGGTGACCGAAGACGTCTTTCCAGATGCACCCGAGGGTGAGAAGGTCGTTGCCGAGCAGACCTACCAGCCCTCGCCGTATCTCCTCAAGGGCGATGTGCTGGTGACGCTGGGCCTCTATCGGATGGCGGAGGCGGAGTTCGCACGGGCGCGACGCTCGCACAGGAGGAACCTCTTCGCCCTGGGTGATCTGAAGCAGCGTTACGAACGTATCGGATCCATGGACCAGGCGCTGCGGATGTCCAACGAGATGATCCATCTGGAGCGGCGCAAGGGAATCCCCGTCACGCTGGCTTCGTTCAGGCGGCTCTACCCGACCTACTACTGGGGTGAGATCAACAGGACCGCTCGGGAACAGGGGCTGGATCCGAACCTGATTCTCGCGATCATCCGGCAGGAGAGCGCCTTCAACGAGGAGGCCCTCTCGGGGGCTGGGGCCCGGGGTCTGATGCAAGTGATGCCGAAGACGGCCAAAGACATGGCGAGGAAGGTTCGGCTGAAGCGGTTCTCCGTCAAAGACCTCTGGAGGCCGCAGACGTCCATCCGGCTGGGCAGCCAGCACCTCTCCGACCACCTGGAGTACTTCAGACGAAGCAAGGACCGGCGCCTGGGGCTGGCTCTCTCGGCCTACAACGCCGGGCTGAGGGCGGCCAGCCGATGGTCCAGGCAGTTGCCTTC
>JASLMQ010000190.1 GCA_030746455.1 Candidatus Latescibacterota bacterium | reverse complement strand
TGTTCTGGCCGACGAACTTCGGATTTGTTTGCCCTGTCTCCGGCATCCAGATACGACTCGCACCCTCTGAATGCCCTAAGACGTCAAAGACGAACGTGCCTGATGCACCTCCCCCCTTTCATCGAGGATCTGAGAAACACCCTTGAATTCGCGTATGTGATTCCGGTAACTGCAGCGGATACAACACGTAATAATACGACAAATAGACGAAAAATCCAACAAAAAGTGGCTCAGGACTCGAAACGGTGCCCCCGCGGGATTGCGGGGGTCTGCTCAAGGTGACTCACATTATGATAAGCAATTGCACCAGGCAGGACAACTCATTTGTTGTTCAGGGAAGGCCCATAGTCTATATTCACAGGGCTATACAGGCTTTTTTGAACGCCCGGAGGTCCAGGCACCCACCAAACCCGGAGACGAGAGCGATGTCGACCGATCTGGTCCTGGCCTGCCACGGCCAGTCTGCCCAGAGACAGGGTGGAAAGGTGTTGGGCTGGTGGGCCGACGTACCCCTTTCCAGGGCTGGCCACCAACAGGCCATCCTGCTGGGAGAGCGGCTGCGCGATGCATTCGACGTGACGGCCCTCTACACGAGTCCCCTGCGGAGGGCGCGCGAGACGGCTGAGGTGGTCGGTCGTCTGGTCCACGTGGTTCCCGCCACGGAACAGGACCTCAGGGAGCTCGACGGCGGGGAGCTGGCCGGATTGACCTACGATGAGGCTCGGGACCGCTACCCAGATCTCATCCTCCACGGCAGATCGGCGCCGGGGACCCGGATCCCCGGAGGCGAATCCTACGCCGACCTCCATATGCGCGTGCAGCACGCCGTCGGCCGAATCGTGAGGCAGAACCAGGGAGGCCAAGTGCTCGTGATCACCCACGGCGGTCCCATCGTAGCCTATCTCAGGGCGGCGATGGGGTTCACCTGGGATGCGAAGGGAAAGCCCCGGTTCGCCTGCGACGCGATCTCCATCCACCACCTGCGCTTCGACGAGGGTGGCGAGAAGACGGTGATGCGCCTCAATGACACGGTCCATCTCTCGGGGATGCCCGGCTGAGTGCACCCTATGATTCATTCCGACCCCTCTCCGTACTACCCAGCGCGCTGCATGAGAAGCCGCCGCATCTCCGATATGGTGGACGGAGAGAGGGCCACGCTGGCGGGGCGTCTGTGCCGAGCGGCCCCCAACGGAGGGCTCCGACTGAGGGACGAGACAGGGGAGGTGCCGGTCCGCCTGGCGATGGGTGCCCACCTGATCGACGTGGGCGACATCGTCGAGGTGGTGGGCATCTGGATGCCGCCGGACTTCGCGGCAGATCGGGTGCGCGTGCTCGCCCCCTGTCAGGGGGATTCCGTCGTTCCCCCTTCCGAGGCCCGAACTCGCAACCTCCGAACGCGGTCCCGGATCCTATCGGCCCTCCGGAAGGGCATGGAGGCGAGAGGCTACGCCGAGGTGGAGACCCCCCTCCTGGTGCGTTGCCCCGGGATGGAGCCGCATCTGACGGCCTTCGAGACGGACTACCTGGCCGACGGGGAGCGGCGTCGGCTCTATCTGCCCACATCGCCCGAGTACGCGATGAAGCGGCTCCTCGCGTGCGGCTTCGAGCGCATCTACCAGATCTGCAAGGCCTTCCGGGATGAGGTCTGGGGGCCTCAGCACAACCCCGAGTTCACCATCCTAGAGTGGTACCGCGCCTACGCGGATTACACCGACATCATGGGGGATGCCGAGGCCCTCGTACACGGCGTGACGCGGGCGGTACTGGGGACGACGTACATCGGTTGCCGCGGATGCGAAGTCGACGTGACGCCGCCGTGGGAGCGACTCAGCGTGCGGGAGGCCATGTCACGACACGCCGGCATCGAGGGCGACCCCTTCAGCGACCGGCAGGCCTTCGTTGCAGAGGCGCGGCAGCGGGGATACTCAACCGTGGGGGAGGGCGACCCGGCGGAGGTGGCCTTCCACAAGGTGTTCCTCGATGGCGTGGAGCGGCACCTGGGAAGGGAGCGGCCGACGATTCTTCTGGACTATCCGGCTCCGATGGCTGCGCTGGCCAAGCGCAAGCCGGAGGCTCCGGACCTGGCGGAGCGGTTCGAGATCTACATTGCCGGGGTGGAGCTGGCCAACGCGTTCACGGAGCTGAACGACCCTGAGGAGCAGCGTGGGCGGTTCGAGGCCGAGGCGGCCCAGCGAAGGACCGATGGGTCCCGCGAGTACCCGGTGGACGAGGTCTTTCTTTCGTCCATGGCATCGGGTATCCCCCCTTCGGGCGGGATCGCATTGGGGGTCGATCGGCTGGTGATGCTGTTGACGGGGGCTGAGCGGGTTCAGGATGTGATCGCCTTTCCGTTTCCGGAGCTGTGAGGCAACACGACTCCCTTGGGCGAAGAGCCATCTCCCGCAGAGCCGAAGAGACGCGGAGGGAAGAGACGGAGCAAGGACGGGTCCCGGAGCAGCCTTCAGGACTCGTGGGGCACCACAGGCGAGGGTCTGAGAACCACGAAATCGGTCGGGAAAGGAGATGTGGGACGTATGGGCTATCTGGATGGGAAGGCTGCTATCGTGACCGGCGGTGGAACGGGGATTGGGCGCGCGACGTCGCTCCTGTTCGCAAAAGAGGGTGCCGACGTTGCGGTTGACTACTCCCGATCGCAGAAGGAGGCGGAGGAAACCGTCGCGGCGATCGAACAGATGGGACGCAAGGGACTGGCGGTGTGCGCCGATGTGGTGGACGACGGTGCGGCGCGGGAGATGGTGGATCGGGCGGTCTCGGACCTCGGCCGTCTGGACATCCTGGTCAACAACGCGGGTGCCACCCGGTTCGTGGCCCTGGACGACCTGGAGGGCGTGACCGACGCGGACTGGGCTCAGGCGATCGACGTGAACGTGAAGGGAACGTTCCAGTGCTCGAGGGCCGCGATTCCCCGGATGCGTGAGAGCGGCGGGGGCGTCATCGTCAATGTGGCGTCGATCGCCGGCATGATCGGGCTGGGAAGCTCCATTCCCTACTGCGTTTCCAAGGCCGGCGTCATATCCATCACGCGGTCGCTTGCGCTGACACAGGCTCCCGACATCCGGGTGAACGCCGTGTCCCCCGGGGTGGTGGACACCCGGTGGGTGGCGGGCCACGAGGCGTTCGTCGAGAAGGGTAGGGAAGCGACCCCACTCAAGCGCGTTGCCTCGCCGGAGGATGTGGCGGCGGCCATCCTGGGGCTGGTGGTGAGCGAATTCGTGACCGGGCAGACGGTGGTCGTCGACGGCGGGCGAACGCTTGGTTAGCGAGGCAGACGACGGACCATTGACCACAGACCACAGACTGTGATCCTGGAACTATTTTCCGGCATCCGGAAAATCTGTCCTAGAATTGGCTTGATTTCTCCAGGGCCCTGGTTTATATTCAAGTCCAAAGAAGCCAAGGGGTTAGGCCGCTCCCCAGCGGCCTGGTGTTCGGTTTGCTCTCCTTCCCACCGCCAGCTGCAACCGGCGCCGTCTACGCTCTAAGGTTTCTTCATCCCCCTCTTCCTTCCCTGACCTGCCAGCCCCGATCTCGTGCGCTGAGGTCCAGGAGCACGCAGATGGCCGACGAATCCCTCCTGGTCGTCGACGACGATCCCTTCATGCGCGAGCTGCTGACGGAATCATTTTCCGATGCGGGCTATCGCGTGGCTTCCGCGGATAGCGGCAAGGAAGCCCTCCACCTGCTGAGCCTCAGCGAGTTCGAGGTCGTGCTTGTCGATCTGAGCCTCCCCGATGTAGAGGGAATGGAGCTGGTCGATCAGATCTCGAATGGCTCTCCCGAAGCCCAGATCGTGATCATGACGGGATACCCAAGCCTGGATTCCGCCATCGAGGCGCTCCGGCGGGGTGCGCAGGACTACATCATCAAACCCTTCAAGATCCCCGAGGTCCAGGCCGCAGTCAGCCGGGCGGTGAAGAACCAGAGGCTCCAGGCCGAGGTCCGCGAGCTCAGACATCGGGTGCGCGATCTCGAGCAGGAGGCGAACCGCCTGCGCTCCGCAGGGCCCGCCCCCCAGCAGGCGGCGCCCCGGGCCCGTCGCGTCGGCCCCCTGCCGGGTGCCTACGGCACCGTGACCGCGTACCGACCACCGGAGCAGGCGCCTCCATCGGAGGCGGGGCCCCCTCAGGAGCCGGCGTCTCCTGCTGAGCCGGCGTCTCCCCCGGAAGCGGCTCCCCAGGCGGAGTCCGCGCCGCAACCCGAGTCGACACCGCCGCAAGAGATGTCCCAGGAGGCCCAGCCGACGGACCCCAACGCGCAGGAGCCGACCGCGCAGGACGAGGACACGCCCAGCGAATCCCAAGAGGAAGGGCCCGATCGTGAAAGCACCTGAGCATCTGCAGGAGATCAACGCGCTCAAGGACCGGGCTTTGGACCTGGCCGGGCAGGTGGGCAGTCGCCTGGAGGCAGGCACGCCTCCCACCGAGCTCGTACAGCTGCTTCGCGAGCAGGCGGCGACCATCGGGCAGTTCAGAGATCGGTTCGCCGACTTCCAGCGGGAGGTCCCCCGGGAGACGCGCGCCCATTTCCGGACTGAGATCGAGCGGCTGAAGACATCGTTCGACAGCCTGGTGGGGGCGAGCGAGGCGAACTACAAGCTTGCCTCCCAGAAGGGCGTCCGGGTTGGCGGGATCGGAGGAAAGCCACACCCCCGCGGGTAGCCGGGATCCGTCAAGATCCGGTCACCACGAAAGACGCGAAAACTGCGATATTCCGGATGGGGGAAGGCCCAAACGTCGGTCCCGGGCGTCCCAGCGAAGGATCACCTCCAGATGGCACGCTCCTCTCACGACGCTCACAGACCGGTTGGCGAATCGGAGACCGAGGCGTTTTCCGAGTCGTACGCCATGTTCGCCGAGACTCTCGAGCGACTGGAAGGGTCCTATCGCAATCTGGAGAGCCGGTTCGATTCGCTCAACCGCGAGCTGGAATCCACCAATCTGAGGCTTCAGGAGAGTCTGCGGGAGAAGGAGCAGCTGAGCGGCGATCTGAATGAGATCCTGGAAAGCCTGGGGAGCGGCGTGCTGGCGGTCGATTGTGACGGCGTGATCAGGTTGTTCAACCGCGCGGCCTCGGAGATTATCGGGTGGTCGGCCCAGGAGGCTCTGTCTCTGCGTTGCGAAGACGTCCTGGCGGATGGCGCTGCCGACCTCCGTCAGGTCCTCGCCAACGGCGAACGCGTATACGGCCGTGAGAAGACGCTGTGCAGGAGAGACGGTGGGAGCGTGTCCATCCGATACAGCACGTCGCGGCTGCTGGGCCCGGATGGCCAGGTTGCGGGGGCCGTGGAGACCTTCGAGGACATCTCGCAGCTCCAGCAGCTCTCCAAGCAGGCAAGCCGGGTCGGTACCCTTACGGCCCTGGGGGAAATGGCGGGGACGGTTGCCCACGAGATCCGGAACCCACTCGGCGGGATCGGGGGGTTCGCGGGTCTCCTGGAGCGTGACCTCGATGTGGAGGACTCGAGACGGAGGCTGGTTAAGAAGATTATCGAGGGGGTCGACAGCCTGAATCGGATGGTCACCAACCTGCTGAACTACACCCGACCGGTCCAGCTGAACATCAGACCAGCGGATCTGGTCCAGGTGGTCGAAGACTCCCTCGGCTTCTTCGAGATCGATGCGGGCAACCGGCTGGAGCAGATCGAGCTGCAGAGGG
>JASLMQ010000189.1 GCA_030746455.1 Candidatus Latescibacterota bacterium | reverse complement strand
GTACCGGCGTGAGCCGGCCGACGTGATGATCACCGATATGGCGATGCCGAAGAAGCACGGATACGAGGCAATCCGGGAGCTGAAGGAGCGGTTTCCGGACCTGAAGTCGATCGCCATCACGGGTTGGGGTTCCGAGCTTCTCGACCTCGCGGACAGTAACGGGGCCTCGCTCACGATGGCCAAGCCGGTGGGACAGGCAGAGCTCTTGCAGGCCGTCGACGACCTGCTGGGTGACCCGGATCAATGATGGCCTGAGTTTGGACCGTCAGTCCCAGCTTCAGAGGCAACCCAAAGGCCACCGGACGATGCACATCCGGTGGCCTTGCCCGTGTATCGGGTTCGACCTGTGCGGGCCTTGCAGCGGCCGTTTCTAGCGTGCCCGCTCGAATGCCCCGAGGTCGGGCGCGGTGCCACGGATCTCGGCGGGATGCACGACCTTCAGCGCCTCTCCCTGCCAGGTGACCCGAGCGATCCCCGCGTCGATGGCCGGGCTGCCTTCTCTAAGCAGCCGATCGGCATCGAGGAGTGGGTCGACCTGCACCATGCCCTTCAGCTCGACGTTCGAATCCTGTTGATGATCCGTATTGCGCCAGAACAGATTCCGGTGGAATCGAGATTTGCCCGCGACACGTTTGATAGCGAGCATAGCGGCGCCCTGGAAGATGTTGTTCACTCCCAGGAGGTTCGCGCCACCGGTGATGTGGTGACCGTTATCGGCGAACGTGTTGTTGAACACCTGGATCGGCTCCGGTATGGGCGCTCCTGAGTAGTCCTCGCGGGTGTTCGAGCCCCCCATGCAGCCGATCCCGACCATCGCATTGTCCGCAATGACATTCCCCTCGATCACGAAGGTTCGATCCGAGACGGTGTCGTAGTCGATCAGCTGGATGCCGTCTTCGCCGTTCCGCTCGATCCGGTTGTTGCGGATGTGGACGCGCAGCGTCTCGCCGGTGTACGGGTGGAGACGGATCTCGATTCCATCGTCGTTGTTGTCGACGATCTCGCAGTGCTCGACGGTGGCGGCCGTGGGGCCGTCAAGATCGATGCCGTCATCGCGGTTGTGCGTGAAGCGGCAGTAGCGCACAAGGCCCCCACCGCGTTCGAAGTCGATGCCGTCGGCTGTCTGCGTGATGTGGCAGTGCGTCAGTCGGAAAGACCCGTAGGCCGTGATTCCATCGTCCGCATTCCGGATGGTGAAGCCGCTGATGGTCGTCTCCAGACCGACGGTATCCGTCACCTTGATGACGTTATCTCCCCCGTCGCCGTCGATGATCGTCTCCGCGATGGCGTCGGGCCGGCCCGTCAGGAAGTGCTTCGACACCAGGGCGATCGTCTTGTCGGCCAGTACTAGGGATTCCTGGTAGAGTCCCGGAGACACGATGATGGTGTCGCCGTCAGCGGCCGCGTCGATGGCTCCCTGGATCGTGGAATGGTCGGCAGGCACACGGATTGGGCTCGAAGGCTTGCGCTCGCGCACCAGCCGGACCTCGCTGATCGCGCCGTCAAGCGTGTTCTTCTCGGGGAATGCTCCATTGTCGGTGCCGCGGTGCGAGATGTAGATGGAGTGGGTACCGGGATGGTCATTCGGGTCGGAGGAGGGGGCGAACGTCAGGCCGCCGGTCAGAAGTGGGGTGACGCCCGTTCCATCGAGAAACGAGAAGTCGAAGGACTGGACGAAGGTGCCGTTCGCCCCGAACTCGGCGATCCCGGTTCCTGGAGCAGCCAGAAAGGCACCGACGCGTGTCCGGAGGTCCAGTGATACCTCGAAGAGATTGTGACCCGTGAAGATGCGCTCGCCGTCCGCGTCGGTTGCATCGCCGTACTCGCTGATCTCGGAGTCGGCGATGAGCAGGTGGCCGCTGGAGGGATGGTAGGTCAGGCCCGATGCGTCAGAGCTGCGTACCGGGCTGCCGGTCCACAGATCGACGTGGTTGACCAGCTCCAGACGGTCTGCTGTGACTTGCTGCTGAAGAGCGATAAACAGCGTGGCGATCAACACCACCCGTGCGCGTACCCCCATCCGGCTGCCTCCCTTCAGGCTCGAGCGATCCAGCTGTCGTGGCTACCTCTGGTTGTCTACCCCTCAAGGCCAATCTGTTTCGTACGAGTCGTCGCCCTTGCCGTGGACCAGCTCGCCGTAGGCCTCCCACCGGGCGATTTGCTCGGCATCGGCGCCACCGCCGTCGCCAAGGACGCAGAGGTCCTCCTCGAGATGTGCCGGGCTGGCCGGCGACATCATGGCCAGCTGGACGGCAGGATGGTTGAGCACATACCTGTAGCAGTCCGCGGCCGAGGGCACTGGCCCGCCCCAATCGGCGTGCCCCTCGAGCAGCGATCCCCACCGCGTGCAGGTGAATGCGGCCACGGGAACACCCGCCTCTATCGCGGCGGGCAGCACCTGCTCCTCCGAGCCGCGGTGCGCCATGTTGTAGCGATGCATCAGCACATCGATCCGGCCGCTCTCGATGAGCTTCACGGACAGCGGCCGGTTGTGGGCCGTGGCGCCCACATATCGCACCTTCCCCTCGTCCCGCCATCGCGCGATCTCGTCGATGACGCCATCCTTCCCGAGCACCGCCTCCATGTCATCGGAGGGGGAGATGTACTGGGCGTAGAAGAGGTCGATCACATCGACACCCAGGCGGCTTCGCGCCTCGTCCAGGTCGGCGCGCATGTCCGACGGATTCCGCTTCTCTGTACCCGTTGCCAGAATCACGGATTCCCGGCTGTCGCGTACCAGGCGCTCCAACCCGTCCAGCATCCCGGTGAAGGACAGGTTGTAGAAGAAGAAGAAGTTCACGCCGGCCGCATAGGCCACCTCGGCAAAGCCGTCACCTGTGTCCGGGTTCGCCCCAAGGCCCAGCCGACTGTGGGGTGTCCCGCTCAATGTGTGCATTCGTTCCTCCCTCATACAGAGCGATTGCGAATCCTCTGCCTACCGTAGGGCATCCAGGTTCGCGGCCACCTTCAGGAATGCGTCGATGTAGTGATCCACCGTCTCATCCGAAACATGCGCGAGACAGGGCAGCGTGATCCGGTCCCGATGCTCCCACCCACGGGCCTGGATGGCCTCGGTGACGGGTAGGGTGCCGGGACCGTGGGTGGATTTCGCAGCATCGGTGGCCGTCGTTCCAGGTGCCCCAGCTTGATTCGGGCGATCGCGGCGGTGACGGGGCTCATGCGATACTTGAACCCCAGGGCCATGGCCCCGAAGTCTCGAAGGCGCTCGCCGGGAAGGTCCGGAACGCGTTCGTAGTGGCCCAGGAGCGTGGCGCGCTCATACACCTCCTCGTCATCGGTGAAAACGACACCCCCTTCGCCCGATCCCAGCATCTTGCGGATCTGGAGACTCAGATTGCCTGCCTGACCGAACGTTCGGTAATGCTTCCCCTCGACCCTCTCACAGAAGCAGGTGCAGGAGTCCTCCACGACTTTGAGCTCGTGCCTGCGAGCGATCTCCATGATCGCCCGGATGTCCGTGATCCGGCGTCCTCCAGCGACGGGGATGATCGCACGGGTCCCGGACGTGATCTTGCGCTCCAGATCATCCAGATCGATCGAAAGGGTGTCGGGATGGATGTCCGCGAAGACCGGCACCGCACCAACGGCCAGGATGGGCAGGACGGAGAAGGGATGCGTGTAGGACTGGACGATGACTTCATCGCCGGGGCCCACGCCGCAGGCGAAGAGCCCGGAGTGAATCGCGGCCGTACCGTTGGGTGTACATAGGGCATATCGCACGCCCCAGCAGTCGGAGATCTCTCGTTCGAACTGCTTGATGATCTCATTGCCGCCCGGGGTGGACAGATTGCCTTGGCGCACCATCCCGGCAACGGCCTCGGCCTCTTCCTCGATCATCTGAGTCCAGGCGAGCTCGTGGGCGTGGTTTTCGGGCACCGTCCTGGGTCCGCCTACTATCGCCAGAGCGCCCATCAATCATTCCCCTCTCGGCTTCGCCCACCAGGGTCTGGCCTTGACATCCTGCTGAATTGGGGCGATCGTTAACTATAGGAAACAGCCACGATACCAGTACGTGAGATGCCCGACCGCGAAGCCAAGTGGACATCCGGATCTGGGATCTGCAGATCGCCTGAGCCACGGTAGTGTTTGAGGGCACTCACATCGAGGGCGTTTCGCAGCCGAAAATGGGAGGGAGCATGTCCAGGGACACCTGGAAGGCATGGCTGCAGCTGGTCCTGATGGCAGGTGTGCTTTATCTGTTCCTTGTGAGCATCGGCCTGATGTCCAGCTCGTTCAAGCTGTTCGGGGCCGGGTTCGCTCAACAGCTCGTCCAGACCACGTCAAGCCCCCTGTGCGGCCTGTTCGCCGGGATCCTGGCAACCACGCTGGTTCAGAGCTCGTCCACAACCACGTCCATCGCGGTCGGGCTCGTTGCTGGCGGCGGACTGACCGTAGCGGGTGCGGTGCCCATCATTATGGGCGCGAATATCGGTACCAGCGTAACGGCGACGCTCGTCTCCCTGGGCCACATCACG
This sequence comes from Candidatus Latescibacterota bacterium, assembly GCA_030746455.1. Next base: position 947 of record JASLMQ010000189.1, on the reverse strand, counting down.
CGGAGGGAGGAATTCCGGCGCGCGCTCGGGGGGGCAACCGTTCACGACTTCTTCAACGTGATCGCCGTCCTCATTCTGTTTCCGCTCGAGATCGGCTTCGGCTTCCTGCGACATCTCGCGGAGGCGGCCGCGGCCGGGTTCGCAGACCTAGGCGGCCTGAAGTTCGCCAGCCCTATCAAACTCGTCGTCGGTCCAGCTGTGCACCAGCTCCTGGATCTTATGGGCAACTCGGCCTGGCTCTGCCTGATCATCTCGCTGGTGCTGATGTTCGTGTCCCTCAAGTTCATGGTCGACCTCGCCAGAGGTCTGGTCGTCACCCGGGCGGAGCGGGTCCTCAACAGGTACCTGTTCGGGGCTCCCGTGCTAGCCATGCTGTCCGGCCTGGTGCTGACCGCGCTCGTCCAGAGCAGCTCGATCACGACCTCCCTGGCCATCCCGCTCGTCGGGGCGGGCATCCTCACGGTCCAGCAGATCTTCCCCTACACCCTCGGCGCCGACCCCGCCTGGCTCAACAAGGGCCTGAAAATCTCCATGCGCGATGGGCCGATCCGGCGCAGCGAGACCTGGACCCTCGATCCCCTCTATGACTACGGGATCGAGCGGGCGCACCCCGACAGCTATCCCAGCCCGCGCCATATGTGGCGCGGCGTTGACGGCAGCCCTCCAGCGCAGATGACGCTCGCCTGGCGCACCGGCGCGGCCGGCTGGATGCACCTGACCGACAGCGTGGCGATCCTCGCGTGGGGCAACTGGCGCACCGGCGAGCTCCAGGGTTGGGACGCGACCGCGGGCGCCTGGGAGACGGTGCTGACGCTCGACAAGGCAACGGGCCTGACCAGCATCGCCTACACCCGTCGTCACGACTGCCTCTTCGTCGACACCGGCACCAGCGCCAACGCCGACCACTGGTGGCCCTGGGGCGCCTACGACGGCGCGACGGTGGACCT
>JASLMQ010000188.1 GCA_030746455.1 Candidatus Latescibacterota bacterium | reverse complement strand
CTGCTCGCCATCGTCCAGGTTGGCGCGCTCAACCGCATCGGCCTCGACATCGGCGGATCCGATTTCATCTGTTCCTTCAATCCCATCATCGGCTGGCAGAGCTTCGGTGGCATGATCGTCTTTGTCATCTGGGGCCTGTGGTCCGCTCGGGCCCATCTGAAAGCCGTCTTCCGGAAGGCCCTCACCGGGAAAGGCGACCTGGACGACGCGAACGAGCTGATCTCCTGCCGGGCAGCCGTGATTCTGCTCCTGTCGTCCGCCCTGTACCTGGTCTTCTTCATGCGACGGGCCGGTATGCCTTGGGGCCCGCTCCTGGCCTTCTGGTTCGCCACGTTCGTCCTGTACGTGGGATTGGCGCGCATCATCGTGGAAAGCGGCTTGATCTATCTGCGAGGCCCCATCACGGCCCAGTCTTTCACCTGGTTCTCGTTCGGCGTCGCCGGGATGGGGCCAGCCGGAACGGCTGCGTTGGCCCTCACCTATACGTTCTTCTGCGATGCGAAGACCTTCGGGATGACCATGTTCGCCCACATGCCCCGGCTCGGCGTTGCCATGCACCCCCGCCGACGCCGCCTCCTGGTGCCGGCGGTGATGCTTGCCGCGCTCGTGGGCGCGGGAACGGTCGTCTGCTTCACTGCCTACTACGGTTACCACGTGATGGGAAGCTACAACTTCGGTGTCGTGAGCTTCAATGGGTCCAGCAACGGCGCAGTCGGAATCTGGCGCACCGCCGCCAACCGCATACTGGAGGGGACAGTGGGCACGGCCTGGGACCGGGTCTCGTGGCTTGGCATCGGCGGCGCCTTCACCCTCCTCCTGTACTTCCTGCGGTATCGCTTCCCCCGCTTCCCGGTTCATCCCATCGGGTTTGCGGTCTCCGGGTCCGAGATCTTGAGGAGCAGCACCTCACCGATCTTCATCGTCTGGCTGGTGAAGGTGCTGCTGCTGAGGATCGGCGGGCTGGAAAGCTACCGGCGATGGGCTCCGCTGTTCCTGGGCATGGCCGTTGGCTACGTGGTGGGCATCGGCCTGGGCGTTGCCGTCGACGTGATCTGGTTCAACGGCGACGGGCACTCCCTTACTGGCTGGTAGCGTCCGATAGGACGGGCTGATCGGTCCCGTTGACTGCGCAATCGCCCGAGGCCGTGGAGGCTGGCTGAATCGGAGTGCAGATGAGACGGAAGGAGAATCCGAGATGGGAAGAGAAGTGACGACAGGCATCGGACAGCTGAGACGTTTGGGCGTGCGGGTGATTCCTCTCGCCGTGCTGCTCCCGGTCTTCGCTGCGTGGGCGCCGAGGAGCATCTTGCTCCCGGCGATGCTTGCCCTTGGGGCTGGACTGCTCCTCCTGACCCCACAGATCACAGGGGCGGAGTCCCGCACCCTCTACAAGCCGGCGGATATCCAGAACGCGCTGCAGAACGTGGAGCGCCACGGCTGGGCACGCGAGATTCTGGATGGATGGCAACGCGATGCGGAGTACGCCCTGCAGCAAGACCGGCTGTTCTTCGACGACATCATCCCCGAGCTCACGCCGGGCACGCACTACGGCAACAGCTGCCCACATTGCCTCGGGAAGCAGTCGCTGATGGGCGCGGGACGCTTTTCTTGGTCGGTCACCGACCCGGACAAGATCACCTGCCAGGCATGCGGGACGGTCTATCCCAATGAGGACTATCCCGAGACAGGTGTCCTGGAGTGCCCGCGAATGGGGCAGACCTTCACCTACTACGAGACCCCCGGGGAGCGTGAAAATCCCGACGACCGGGCCAGCTACGCCCTGAGGTGGCTCGGGGACCGGCCGAAGATGACCACCTTCGCGGGCATCGTCCGTGATCGCAAGGTGGGCTGGGCGGGCCGTCAGGCCATCACCCTCGCCAAGGTCTACGCCCTCACTGGCGACATCGCCTGCGCCGAGCGGGCCGCCTGGATCCTGGACCGGTTCGCCCGTGTGTTCCCAGGCTATCTCTACCATTCCTACGACGGCAGCTTCGCCGACCTGCCCCCCGCAGAGGTGTCCGCCAACATGGGGGTGCACGGAGGCGGAGGACGGTTCCCCAGGGGCGCCATCCGCCACGCCTACGGCCTCAACGAGGACGACGGTGGCTCGTGGCTGCACAACGGATTCTGGGGCGCGGGGCGCCTCAGCACCCACGGGAAGGGCAGCGGCGCCGGCGCGCTGCTGAGCATGACCGTAGCCCTGGACCTGATCGGCGATGCGACACATCCCGACGGGCGCGCGGTCGTGGACGACCGGATGCGGGAGAGGATCGTCCGGGACCTGCTCGTGCCCGGCTGCGAGGACACGGAGCACTGGGACAACCTCACCAACCTGGGCGTGGTCACCTTCTCCCTGTCCGGTGCCGTCGGGCTCCTGCTCGACCAGCCCGACCGCGTGCACCGCGCCATCGACGGCCTCAACCGGATGATGGACGAGCGCTACCACTTCGACGGCTTCTACGCCGAAACACCGGCCTATGCGATCACCAACTTCGGCACGGTGCGCGAGCTGCCCGATCTCCTGCTGGGCTACAGCAGTCCGCCCGGCTACCAGCCGGAGACGGGCCAGCGCGTCGAGGACCTGGATCCCTTTGCGGGCGGTCACTTCCACCTGGCGATGCTGTCCATGGTCCGGCTGCTCGCTCCGGGCAACCGCCTACCCGTGATCGGCGACACCCACTACGATACTCAGGCGAATGTGTCCTTCGTCGATGTCCTGGCCGCGCGGCTTGGCGGGCCCAACGCGAGTCTGCTGGAAGCCCTGCAGGGAGAGAGTCTGTCAGAGAAGGGCAGCGAGTATGCGCTCTGGTACCGGCCGGCGGACCTCCGCGCGGAAGGCCAGGCCGAGCTGCCACTGCGTTCCGAGTGGTTCCCCGGGTGGCACGTGGGCGTCCTGCGCGGAGGCGGTGAGCAGAACGACACCGCGCTCTACTTCGACGGCAACGAGAACGAGCGGACCCTCCACACCAACCACCGCCACCGGGACGTCCTGAGCATTATCGCCTACGCCTTCGGCGAGGAGCTCATCTCGGACCGTGGCTACTTCTCCGGCAGCGCCCAGCTGACCCCCGACGGCCGTTCTGGGCAGCTGTGGTGCAGGAGCACCCTCTCTCACAACCTGGTCGTGGTCGACGAGGGTGATCAGGCATCCCGGGGGTGCGGCTCCGACCTGGAGCTGTTCGGCGTGGCTCCAGGCATCGAGGTGGTGCAGGCCACCGGCGTGGACGTCTACCCCCAGTGCGACACCTACCGTCGCACCTGCGCCCTCATCCGCACGCCCGAGGATCAGGCCTACATCGTGGACCTCTTCCGCGTCAAAGGTGGCGAATGCCACCAGTACAGTTTCCACTGCAATGGGTCTCTCCTCCGACTCGCACCGGAGGGGCTGTCGCCCCAGCCCGTGGAGCTATCGGAAGTCTGGAGCCATTGGGTGGACAATCCGCGGGCCCTGGTACCGGAGGAGCCGTGCACGTTCTCCTGGGAATCGGGGGACGCCAATCTGGATCTGCACCTCCTCAACGACCGGGATACCGTGGACCGCATCGTGATCACCGACGCCCCGGGGTGGCGCGAAGCCTCGCTCTCGGAGTTCGAGAAGCCCCCGATCCAGCAGATCCTGGCCGAACACCGGGCCGACGGCTCTTCCGGAGAGCTGGAGACCCAGTACGCATCAGTCATCGTGCCTTACCAGGGATCGACGTCACCGGTACGGTCCGTCCAACTCCTGAACAACGGTGCGGAGACGGGCGCCATCGCGATCGAGGTCCGGTTCGACGATCGTACGGACATCATTGTCTCAACGCAGGACCAGAATAGCAGGCAGGTTGGCCCGCTGACCGCAGCCGGTGAATTCGCCTTCGTCTCGACCAACGGCGAAGGCCGGGCGACTCAGGCCTACCTGCTCAAGGGAACGTCGCTGGCCTGTGGGGATCTCCGGATCGAGCTGCCGGAGGACAGCACAACGCTGCCCGTGCGCTCGATCGATGGCCGAACGATCCATCTCGGCGCGCCGGTTCCCGATGGATTGGCTGCCGCGGGTACCCACCTCCTCGCCCGAGGACCCGCACGGCGCTATGGGGACCATCAGGCGCCCCATCCTCAAACGGGCTTTGAGATCGAGTCCGCCGGGAGCGATTTCGTCACCGTTCGCGACTATCCCGTGTTCGACTGTGATGAGATCACGCTGCTTAACTCGGCGTGGGTGCAGCTTGAGCCGTGAGGCCGCTCGACCCGGTTGAAGGCACCCGAGACCACCAGGCATCAATGAACGTGGAGGACAAGCGCTCCGAACTCTCTTGACTCGAGATTCTAGGTTGGCCTATCGACTCATGCCGTCAAGCATCTTCTTCCAGCCTTGCAGGTGAACGCTCTTGAGCTTGCCCGGATGCGCCGCGTGGTGCGGCGCCTTCTCTTCTTCGTCGGCCACGTACTGGCACGCCTCCTCGGCGAGGCCGATGGCCAACGCCAACGCCGGCGCATCCTTTTCGGTCAGGGCGCCACGAGCCTTGCGCCAGGCCTCGCTCGCCAGCTCACCGTAGTGGAAACCGATCTCATAGCATCGGAGTCGCTTGCGGACGACCTCGCTCTCTGCCGCTGCGTGCGCTGCATCCAGGTGCTCGCGCGCCTCTGCCATCACCTCCGGGGTCATATAGGTCCACACCCCATCCGTGACGTGATCGGCGGTCTCGAGGCCATGCTCGACCGTGGCCACGAAGCGCTGCATCGGCTCCGAGGCCTCGTGGAATGCGTGGTCGCAGTAATCCTTCACCAGGTCGTCTGCGTCGATCGAGGGATCCCAGGTCGTCTTGGCGATCGCATACAGCGCGATGCCGTAGGTGCCCCACTGGTTGGGCGCGCTCTGTCCCTCGTAGCCCACAATGCCCAGGCCGTGCAGGTACTTGATGTCGGCCACGAACTTGCGAGGCACAGGATATGGCATGGAGCAGAAGGTCGAATGGGGAACATATTCGTAGACCATCACGCCAGCCGGGGTCATATCCACCCAGTTCTCCAGCCCCCTGCGGAACTTCACGTGGCGAGGGCAGGATTCGTCCTCGAACCGGTGCACGAAGCAGACGTAGTTGGGGCGCGAGTTCACCACCTGGATCATCACGTTTGGCTCGGGCCGGATCGTCTGGGGATCGGGCGGCCGGAACGTCTGATGGTAGGCCAGGGTATAGACCTGCTTCCCCGGGTGGGTCTGATGCAGCTTCCGTGCCACGGCGTTCACGAAGCTCAGCCATCGCTCCGAGATCACCGGTTTTCCGCGGTCCCAGATCTCACCGGTATCCAGTGCCGTGCACGCCTCGCACTCGCAGAAATTGGTGCCGTCGGCCTGGCCCATTCCCATGAAGGCCATCTCCGGCCGGACGTCGAAGATGTCCGCGACTCCGGCGGCAATCCTCTCCACCACCTCTGGCTGGGTCGTACAAAGCTGCGTGCGATAGCCGCCATACCGCTCGCCATCCCGCATTGAGAACCACTCGGGATGCTCGCCGAAGTAGCGGCCCTCAGGGAGCGTGTTCGGAATCAGTGAATGAGGCGCCATCCAGGCCTGGAAGCCCCCTCGCTTGCTGATCGGGGCGGGAAGGTCGTCGGGAGGCCATCCGTTGCCAATGTTGATCTTCTGCTTGGCAGACCAGCTCAAGCAGTGGTCCTGCCAACTGCCGGGCTCCCCCACCCGAGTCATCCGCAGGTATCGGAACTGCATCGCGGGGCTCTCGGTGCGATCGACCCCCGGCAGTTCGAGGGTGGCCCTCTTGGGAACCTCCTCCCAGTCCGGTCCCGGACCCAACCACCGGCACCCCATGTCGTCTTCCAGGAAGTCATACACCGCATACAGGGTCGATCGGTCGGATGCCCCCACCAGCAGCAGGTCGCTCCCCTGCCTTCGCACAACAAACGACTCCGGGTCCCCCTGCCCCAGGCCATCCTTCGCCTCCCTGCCCGGCTTGGTGCTCCCGATCAGCAACCGACATCCATTGCCCGAGTCACCCTCAACCACGATGGGCAGCTCAGCGTCGGACATCTGGGCCAGGTAATGCTGGAGCTCGCCGGCCGCGAAGGCCTCGGTCTCTGTCGCGGCACTGGGGACCACGATCGAGGACAATGGTTTCCCGTTCTGTGCGATCTTCATGGCTTCCTTTCCCTTGGATACCGAACCCGGATCGTGAGCACACCCAGAGGATATGTAGAGGCTGATAGCAGTCCACATCATGGATCTGCCCATATGACGAACGAGAGATGCCGGCGACGATGTGACGGTACTGAGCTCTGACACGTGCAGGTGGTCTCCTTCCGGATGCCTGTGGACGGTCACCACGTATGGACCCGGTGGCCGGATCCGGGGAACCAGATGACATCCATGATGAACATGACCAGGATGCCCAGCGCGTAGCCCACCACCAGTCCAAGGTAGAACGGCCGGAATCTCTGGTAGAGAGTGGCGCCGCCGGTCTTCAGGATTGCGAATTTCGAGAACCAGGCGAGAAAGATCGACGTCAGGTAGAAATGGGCCCAGTAGCTCCCGCCGACGATGAGGCCGATCGGGTTCACTGGCCACCACGGAAACCGGGATCGGAGGAAGAGCAGCAGAACTGTGAGCGCGGTTCCAACTCCGAGAAATCCGATCTGGTTCCACTCGGGCTGGGCTGGGTTCCTGATCAGGCGAACGGCCCTGCGGAATCCATCCAGCCCGCGCCGCATCGGCGTGTCATTGAAGTTGCTTGCGCCGGTGGCATATCCCAGGTAGATCGTCAGCCCCACCGACAGCACCAGACCGACGATGAGGGCTGCCACGATGGCGCCGAACAGTCTGCGCCGATCCTCTCCGATGGCCTCTCCCAGCTTCGCCGCATGGGCCAGGGCCGGTGTGAACAGAGCCTTTCCGTAGGAGTAGATCGAGCGCTCAAACGCCATCGCCGTCACCGTGCCCGGGCCCAGGTTGGCGGAACCCAGAGCGTCGAGCAGGAACTCGTCCTCGCTCACGGGAGCGTTTGCGAACACGAACCCTGTTTCGGCCACGAACCTCGTCATCCCCAGATAGATGACGATCAGCGTCGGGTAGAGGACTGCCAGCACCCATAGCTCGATCCCCGCGTGGTGGAGCCACCCCAGCACGAAGGCCGACCCCAGGATAAAGCCCACCACGGCTGCCCGATAGGACAGGATTTCGGATTCATCACAGCCATCGCCGGTGCCGCGACACGCGGCCTTCCAGACCGCTCGGAGGTGCGTACGCGACACCCACACCCCCCATGAAACGACCACGAACAGCGCACCGAAACACTCCCAGTCGGTGGCGTCGTATCCCTCCCTGCCAATCGGGAAGCCGATCCGGTGCAGGACGCCCGTCTGCGCGAAACCAAGCGCACCGAAGAGCCAGACGCTGAGGAGCACGTCGAGATTGGCGAAGAAGGCGAAGCCGATCACGAAGAAGCTGACCTCGGGATTCAGCCTCGGAAAGAGCCGCCCGAAGGGCCGCCAGTGCCGGTTGACCAGGTTCGCCTGAAGGGGAATCTGCGGAAAGGCAGTGATGAAATAGCCGAGGAAGTTCCACACGGGGACGGCCAGGGCGATCCCGAAGCCAGGCCAGAACAACTTTTCCCGTGTGATTGCGGGGAGACGTCGTCCTCGGTCCTCTTGGACCATTTCGATCGGCACGGCGGCCAGAGGGAAGAGGAGCCGCTCGTTGTCCGACCATTGCCGTCTCATCACCACGACGATGCAGGCTGAAACGAGGAACACCGCGCCGATGAACAGGAACCACCATGCCAGGGGCACGAACCAGACGTCCCAGGGGATTCCCGCTCCCCTCGGCATGCCCTGCCAGAACCACCCCATGGCCTTCGCATCGGTGGGGGCGATCCACCTGGGTATGTGCTCGTGGAGATATTCCGCCCATTGGTTCTCCGGAGTCGCGAAGTAGTAGGGCGGGGCAATCACACCCAGCAGGATCCCGGTGAGCCCTGAGGCCGGAATCGCGGCGCCCACGTAGCCCATCGCCAGGATCACAAGGATTTCCCCGGGCGACAGCGCTGTGCCGGGCGACCTCGTCTTCAGAATGGGATTGACGACGAAGAGCACCAGCAGAAAGACGGTGAGCAGCGCCATAGGGAAGTGCGTGAGGTTGAACCTGGACGAGTGGACTGTGTAGTCTGAATAGATGATCCACATGTCCATCACGCAGGTCGCGAGAAGCCCCAGGATGACGGCACGTCCAGTCAAACCGCGGCCCTGATCGGGCCCCGCTTGCAGGCCATCCGCACCGATGTCCTGTCTGCCTGCTGATGGTGTCGTTGGCACCAACGTGCCCTTCCGCGCGATCTCAGGCCTTCACGCCGTTGCTGCGATCGGCCGACACCTGAGGGACTTCCGAAAGTAGCTCGAACCCTTCCCCATCCAACGCGATCGACCGGGTGCCCTTGTAGTGGTCGTAGGCCTCCTCCATCTCCTGCACCGAATCGAAATACCCCACCACATAGGCTGCCCCAATCGTCTGGCCGGCCACGACCTTCCTGCCGTGGAGCTCCTGGATGAAGCACACGTAGCCCCGCTGATTGCACCAGGCCTCACACGGGTCCGAGGGCTCCAGCGTCATCCCGGCCAGCCAGACCGAGTCCCCATCTTCTCCGACCTGTTCATAGGCCCGGATGAACCGATCGGGGATCCGGTCGTCATCGCGCCGATAGAGGAGCTTGTCGTCGGGTGCGAAGTCCTCCAGGAACTCCGATGGATCGACCTCCCCGTGGTAGCTCAGATAGATGCGGGTGAAGGTGTCGCCAGCCTTATGGTGCAGGTGGCCCGGCATATCGATGCGGTAGAACAGGCACTCCGCGTCGTTGACGCACTCGACGTGTTCGCACGACAGGACATACCGCGTATCGGGCAGGAACAGCAACGTCTGCTCCCATCTGGACCCGGGACGGAATCCTTCGACGGCCCGCGTAAACGTGAACCACTGCCGAATGGCCAGGAACCCGTCTCCCTCGATAACCTCGTAGTCGAGCCGACGGGCCCCCGTGCAGATCTGGGGACTCTCCACCACGCGCTTGGGCAGGTTCCCGTGGAAGACCCGGGGCTCCGCCGGCCCATTGGCCCAGCCCGGAACCGGCAGATGGTCCATTACGTGGATGCCTCCGCTCAGATCGGCCACGCCCGTCCGCTTGTCGACGAAGGACCTGCTCTTCAGCCCGCTCACATAGCCCTCGGTCCGCACCGTCGCGCTCAGGTGCGGCGTCTCGATCTCGATCTCGGCTCGTCGTTCCCAATCGATCACGTATGGTCCCTCTCTCGTTCGGCTGTGTGTCGGTCGGAAGGCCTCACCCACGCTCATGCCATAGATCCCCGCGACTCGCTGCTGTCGGTAGTCAGATAGGGCAGCTCTGCTTACCCGACCCTTCCCACCTGGATCCCATCCCGCCAGGCCGACAGCTCGACCGGCCGATGGCCCTTCCACGTCTCCCGTTCCCATCCCTGGGACACGCGCAGGTCGTGCTCCTCGTAGGACAGGTCCTCCCGGTAGGCCCTCCGCGAGGGCGTTCCCAGGTAATTGAGCGATTGCTGATGTGGTCCCACGTGTAGAAACTTCGATAGTCGAAATCGTACGACCTCATCGACCTTCCCCTTCCCAACGATCGCGCTGGCCAGCGGAGGCCGGCCGGAGGGTGACGGCGGCCTCGGACGTGCCCTACGATACGGAAAGATCTACTCCCGAACAACAGAGACGGCGAGGGTCGGCCCAAACACGGGCTTGATCGCATCAGGCAGATAGCCTATTGTTGGGAATCCATCGCCTCGACTCCCGACCTAGCCCCTATGGAGACCCCAGGCCATGCACGACACCACAATTCGCAGACGTCGAGGGCGGCCGTTCGCACTCATCTTTCTCGCCCTCCTCACACCCCATTTCCCCGTACAGAGCGGTCAGGTCACCGTCTACCGCGACTCGTGGGGTGTGCCCCACATCTACGGCGAGACCCAGAACGATGCGGCCTACGGCTTCGGATACGCACAGGCGCAGGACCGCCTCGACGATATCCTCCTGGTCTACGCCCAAACCTCGGGCCGCGCCGCGAAGGCCTTCGGCAAGAAGTGGGTCCGACGCGATTACGAGACGCGTCTGGCTCGGCACACCGAGGTCGCTCGAGCGCACTACCACACCCAGAACCCCGAGACCCGACGCCTCATCGAGCACTTCGTCGCCGGCATCCGCGCCTACATGGACGCCCATCCCGAAGAGGTCCCTGACTGGGCCGATCCACCCGAGCCGACCCACGTTGTCACCCTCTTCCGCGCGTTCATCTACAAGTGGCCCTGGAGTCAGGCGAGAGGCGATCTGAGGAAAGCCCCCCTTCCTCCGGCGGAGGGCCCGGGCTCCAACCAGTGGGCCGTCGGCCCGAGTCGCTCGGCCGAGGGTGTGCCCATCGCCCTGGTCGACCCTCACCTCTCCTGGAATCCGGTCAGCCGCTTCTACGAGTCCCGTGTGCACGGCGGGGATCTCCATTTCTGCGGGTTCTCCATCATCGGGACCCCCGTGATGGCGCTGGGACACACCGACGTCCTGTCCATCGCGTGCACCTCGGGTGGCCCGGACTGCGCGGACGTCTACGAGCTGCGCATGCATCCGAACGACCCGATGAAGTACGAGTACGATGGGGCCTGGCGATCGGTGGACGTCGAGGAGGTCGAGATCGAGGTCAGGGGGAAAGACGGCCTCACCGTCGTGAAACGCAAGATCGGGCGCACCCATTACGGGCCCATCGTCAAGCGCGACGGCCTCCGCGCCTTTGCCCTCAAAACGGCCTACGATGGTGAGGTGCGCGCGTTGGAGCAATGGCTCGGCATGACAAAGGCACGCAACCTGGGGGAGTTCCTGGAGGCCATGGCGGCCTGCCAGTCCCTGCCCCAGAACATCATGTATGCCGACGTCTACGGAAATACCTACTACGTTAGAGCGGGGCGCGTGCCCGTTCGGGCGACCGGCTACCCCACGGATCGCCCGCTCCCGGGATGGACCTCTGAAGCGGAATGGCGGGACATCCATCCCCTCGCGGACCTGGTTCAGATCCTGAATCCAGCACTTGGGTACATGCAGAACTGCAATATCTCACCGGGCACGATGATGCCCAACAGCCCCCTCACGGCAGACCGGTACCCGGCGTACATCTACAACGACGCGACCGACTTCACGAATGCCCGAGGGCGCCGCGCACTCGAGCTGCTCGGCGAGGCAGAGAAGCTCACGGTCGAGGTCGCCCGGGCCATTGCCGTGGACACCTATATCCACGGTGCCGACCACTGGCAGCGGGCCCTTTCGGACGCGTACGGGTCGCGAAGGGCTGAGCTGCCGGATCTCGCCTTCGCGGTCGAGCTCTTACTGGATTGGGACCGTCGCGCGGATCCGGACAGCCGCGCCGCGGCGCTGTTTCGGTTCTGGGTACGGAGGTGCCGGCGGAAGGAATCAATCATCCCACGGGGATGGATCTTCGCGGGACGGCCGTTGGCGGAGCCGCAGCAAGACTCGCTACTGGAGGACCTTGGATGGGCGGTCGCCTACACGGAGGAGCGTCTGGGACGCATTGACGTCCCCTGGGGAGAGGTCTACCGCGCAAGACGGGGGGATCGCTCCTGGCCGGTGGGTGGCTGCAGCGCCGACAACATTGCGACGCTGCGGTCGGTCTTCGGGTCCGCCCCGGACGAGAAGGGAATCTCCTACGTACGCGGGGGCCAGATGGCAACCACGGTCGTCATCCTCAAGGAAGGCGACGTCACCTCCTACAGTGCGGCTCCCTACGGGCAGAGCAACCACTCCGACTCTCCACACTATACGGACCAGGGCGAAAAGCTTTTCTCCCAAGGGCTCCTCAAACCCACGTGGTACAGCAAGGCACAGCTGCTCGCGAACCTCGAATCGGAGCTTACGCTGGCCGTGCCGGATGTTCGCGAGTGGGATCCAGAAGCGCCGTGAACGGTCGCAAACCGGCCGTCGTCGTCCGCTGGTAACCGGAGGCCTCTCTGGGTGCCTGCCGTCGACCTGCATCGGCTGAGGCCAACGGGATGGAGAAGGGGGGCGGAATGCTCTGCCCCCCTTTTGTCGTCCGATCTTTCAGCCCTCTGGCAATTCGGGCTCCTGTCTGCCTCAGCTATTTCTGTCCAACACAAGCTAACGCACGGGGCGTTCCTGGCACCATGAGGGTAGTGACCCACCAGGTGACCGTGCCGACCCGCTGGACCCTCAGTCAGAGGATACCTTGGACCTGACAAGAACGATAGAGCAAGCCAGGCTCGGGAGTCGCACCGCGCTCCACGATCTGCTGGAGGGTTGTCAGAGCCGCGCGCTGCAGATCGCCGAGTCCTTCACGGACGACCGGGACGATGCCCAGGACCTGGGGCAGGAGATCCTCATCCGGCTTGTGCGGTCTCTCCCTGACCTGGACGACCCGCGGCGCTTCTGGGGCTGGTTCTCGGTTCTCGCCCATCGGGTCTGCCTGGGATGGCGCCGGACGCAGGACAGGCTGCATCTGATCCTGGGGGGCCTCACGGTCCAGGATGAACGCGAGGATCCGTCGGTGGCGGCCAACCCGTTCCTGGGCCCGGAGGACAGGCTGGTTGAGAAGGAGCTTCGCGAGGGCATCCGGCAGGCACTGGCCGCTGTCAGCCAGCAGGCCCGGAGGGCACTTGGGATGTACTACCTCGAGGGATTCTCGACCTCGGAGATCGCCGGCCGGCTCGGGATCGCCGAGAACACCCTCAGGCAACGGCTGTACCACGGCCGGAGACAACTGGGAAAGGAGCTGGCGGCCATGCCCGAGACCGCGGCACAACGGCTCGAGACGATCGGACGGCCCGTCATGCGCTTCTCGCTGTGGGGCCAGAAATCCTCCGATGCGTCCGCGCTGCATCCCTTCGGCCTGACACGCTCCCTGCTGGCGCAGCAGGTCCTGGCCGAGATTGGCAAGGAACAAAGGACCGAGGAGGCGATCGCCACCGAGGTCGGGGCCGACCGCATCTACATCGCCGATTGCCTGGCGGATCTGGTCCAGGGCGAGCTCGTCCGCGCGACAGACGATGGCGGATACCTAGCCGACTGCTTCATACTGAGCTCAGATGACCAGGAGGCCCTGTCCCCCCTCAAGCGGGAGATCGGGCCTCGCGATGCCGAGATCATCGCCGCTCACGCGGATGACGTGCGAGATGCCTTCTCCAGGTGTCCCTTCGAGTCCCTGGGCTTTCCCTGGGAGGACATGCGGTGGATCCTGCTGGCGGTCCTGGTCGGAAACCTGGGCGTGAGACGCGCGTGCTCGGAGATCTATGACCTCGAACCGCCGATGAGGCCCGATGGCTACGCGTGGTACTTCTTCGGAGCGGCCAAGGATGCTCGAGATACGGCGGGAACCAGGTGGACAGCAGGATGCAACACCTCCCTTGACGAGCGAGGCGGGGGATCGCATCTGTGGACTCCGGCCATCGAGCGGGAGGGCGGGTACCTGCCCGGCCCGGGTGCGAGGCAGATCATCTGCGCTCTCGCGGAGGGACCGCGAGATCTGGACCGTGTTGCAGGCGAGTCTGAGGAAGAAGATCTCCGTACCGACCTCGCAGAAATGATCCAGGCAGGATGGATCGCGAAGGAGGGCGATCGGTTGCGATTGGCCGTTCCGGTGTTCGCGGAGGCGGAAGATCGGGTCCTGTGCCCCGTGGTGGACGACATCTGCCGGGAGATCGTGGAAGAGTCGCGCAAGCCCGGTCTGGAGGGCCTCGAAGATCTGCTCGACGAGCTCGGGTTCAGCCACCTGCGAGCGCAGTACCCGGCCATGCGGGCGTCGGCGTCCTCCAGTATCTCGGGATACTGCTTCGAAGCCCTCGTGGAGCTCGGTCTCCTGGGTAAACCGCCGAAAACGGTATCCGACCCGTGGGGGTGCTGGGCGTGGAAGGGCCCTGTGAAGGTCACGCACACAGGCCCATAGCAGGTTCGGTCTCTCTTGGTGAGTGGCGTCGGAGAGCGATTCTCCGACGCCACTTCGTGTTTCGGGTACCAACCGCGCGTCCTGGCTTCCCTCTGGAGCATCAGGCTCCGACCTCCTCTTGCCAGATGGTCATATTTTCGGTAACCATACC
>JASLMQ010000187.1 GCA_030746455.1 Candidatus Latescibacterota bacterium | reverse complement strand
TTGCGAAGCAGCTTGATCTCGTCCTCGGTGTCCGTGTAGAAGGCGTTGATGCACACCACCGGGTTGATGCCGGCCTTCTTCACGGTGTTGATGTGGTGCACCAGGTTCTGCGCTCCGGCCTCCAGCCACTTGAGGTTCTCTTTGCTGTACGCCTTGGTAAGGTCACTGCCCGGCGACCAGATCGGGGCGCCGGCCTCGGTGCCGTGGCTCTTGAGCGCACGGATGGTCGCAGTGATCACAGAGACGTTGGGGGTGTTGCCAGAATAGCGGCACTTGACGTTCCAGAACTTCTCGAAGCCGATGTCGGCGCCGAAGCCCGATTCGGTCAGGTGGTAATCGGAAAGTTTGAGGCTGATCTTGTCGGCCACCACCGAGCTCTGGCCCACGGCGATGTTGGCGAACGGACCGGCGTGCACCAGGCAGGGCTGGCCCTCGATCGACTGCATCAGGTTCGGCTTGAGCGCGTCGCGCATCCAGGCGGTCATGGCGCCGGCGCAGCCCAGGTCCTCGGTGGTGACCGGCTTGCCCCGCTTGTCGTAGGCCACTACGATTCCGCCGATGCGCTCGCGGAAATCCTTCAGGTCCGAGAAGATCGACAGGATGGCCATCACCTCGGAGGACACGGCGATGGCGAACTTGGACTTCATCAGGAAGCCGTCCATTCTGCCGCCCTCGCCGATGGTGATGTTGCGCAGCGCCTGGGCGCAGTAGTCGATGATCCAGCCCATCTCGATGTTGCGCGGGTCGATGTTGAGCCGCTTCAGGCCGCGCCTCTCGAGGAACCTATCCGTGCTGTTGAATTCGTGCTGCATGCGTGCGGTGAGGGCCACCATGGCCAGGTTGTGCGCGTTCATGATGGCATTGATGTCGCCTGTGAGACCCAGGGAGAACTCGGTAAGCGGGATGCACTGGCTCAGACCGCCGCCGGCCGCCGAGCCCTTGATGTTCATGGTGGGGCCGCCGGATGGCTGCCGGATGGCCGCCGACACCTTCTTACCCCGCTTGCCTAAGCCCTGCAGCAGGCCCATGGTGGTCGTCGACTTGCCCTCGCCCAGCGGGGTCGGGGTGATGGCGGTGACCTCGATGAACTTGCCGTCCGGCTTGTCCTTGAGCCGATCCAGAACCTTCGGGTAGTCGATCTTGGCGATGTAGTGGCCATGAGGCAGAAGCTCGTCGTCGGTCAGGCCGAGTTCCCCGGCGACCTGATCGATGCGCTTCATCGTCTTCTCGGAGTCTTCCGCGATTTCCCAGTCTTCGTGTTTCGTTGGATCCAGAGCCATTTACTTCCTCCTCGGATAGCTATGCCAGTGGACCTGCTGACGGTCCGTTTCACCCGTGCCCCAAGCGGACACGGGACGTTCTATGCACTTTGGGCACATACGCTTCAGAAGCACTTCACTACATCGAGATCCCTTCAAGGGCGCCAAGATATAGAATTCCTGATGTGCGGTCAAACCATATCTACCAGACGAGACAGGGGTGCCTCGGGTCGTCATGACTTCTGGATTCTGGCATTGGCAACACCATAGAGGAAAAGGATGGCACGCTATCCAAACCAAAAGGCTTACGCGATCTTCGCATAAGCCATTTGTAGAAGTGGTATAGTGGTGGGCGATACTGGACTCGAACCAGTGACCTCTTGCATGTCAAGCAAGCACTCTAACCACCTGAGCTAATCGCCCACCCTTTGTGCCCATGTTGTTCGAACTGAATGTATAGGATGGCGGCAAGGCTGTCAAGGCCTATAAGCCTGCACAGAGACCCGCTCAACGCAGGGAGTTGGACAGAAGGCTGATCTCCGATTTGCAGTCCACCACCCCCTCGACCTGGGTGACGGCCTCCATGATCAGGTCCCTCGATTCCTTGCTCTTTGTGGATCCCCTCAGGGAGATGGCACCCTCGTTTGCGCTGATCGTGACCTGTTGGCTGCTGTTCCAGACCCGATCATCGGCGGAGAGGGCGGCCTTTACGCCGCACTGGAGTGCCGTGTTCCCCAGCCATTTCGCCGCATCTTCCGTCGTCCTGAAGTCATCGTGCTCGATCGCCATCGCGACGATGTCGCATATGTTATCCATCGACATGTTCTGAAGATTGACGCACAGATCATACAGTGCCGGGTCGCACCAGTCCTGGTTGTAGACCATCTTCACCCAGCGCCTTCTCTGGTCGTCGACGCCCTCGATGTACTTCACGGCCTCATCGCGAGAGTGACCCAGCTCCGCCATCACCGACCTGATACGATATTCGAGGGGGGCTTCGATCCGGAGCTTGAGGACATTGGGCAAGCCCCTCAGCAGGAACTGGCCGGCATGGCCATGGTAGATCACATTGTCCCGCTGGACGGCCTGAAGCAGCGCGCACTGGATGAAGCAGATGTACCGTCCGTACTCATCCGTGAACCGCTGCCAGAGGCTTGGCGTCCTGTCCAGCTTCACCTCGAGGAACTCCTCCATCACGTTGTACTTCCGGGCGCTCTCGGCGATCACCTCTTCCCTGCTGAGTGTCCTGTACCCCAGCCTCTTGGACAGCCGGTCGGCAAGCTCGAGGCCGCCGCTCTTCGTGCCTCTGGAAATCGCAATGATGGACACGGGACACGCCCTCCGTGAAGTGCTCGAGCTTGTCTCTCTCCCATCGAAGCCATTCTCGCAGGAGCGGAAACCGATCCGCCTCTGAAGCCCCAATCTACCGACTGTGGCCGGACGACGTCAAGCCAAAACGGCTTCTCTGCGAGCGATTCACGCTTCGTACCTCGATATCCCGCATCGGGTCCCCGCCTGTTCCCGTCCTGTGCCGGCGCACGTTCCGGGAGCCACGGTATGCGAGGCCTGGAACGTTCCGTGAGAGCCGGCAGAACATATCCGCTA
>JASLMQ010000186.1 GCA_030746455.1 Candidatus Latescibacterota bacterium | reverse complement strand
TGAAACCCTCACGATCCAGGTATGCGTGCTCAGCTGCGGCAGAAGCGTGTTTGGCGGCCCGCTCCCGTGCGGAGCGCGTGCCGGGGAAGGGGATCCTCTGGCTGAGCACCAGCTGGTTGCCCGTCATCGGTGTGCTGGCGTAGTCGAAGCTTCTCAGGGGCAGGTTGCTGGCCTCGAACCGGAACGTGGGATCGTCCAGTGCACCGGCCTGCGGCACCCTCGCTTCGGACGCCTCCCACAGGTGTTTCAGTTCACTGAGGCCCGGATTGTTCGCGAGGGCCTCGCCGATCAGGGCCTCCAGATCCAGATCCTGTGCGCCTGAAGGGGCGGCCGCGAAAGATGCAGCGAGGCAGGTCATCGATACTGCGATTCTGAGCCAGGACACAGCGGCATTTCCTCCGATACAAAGATGAACGGCCTATTGGCCACGCGCGAGTCTCATCTTGAGATCCCGCGGCGCCACCATCAGCATCCGCTGATAGAGCCAGCCTGCAGGCCCAACCAGCTGAGCGGATGATCCCGTCTATCCGTGTTCTTGGATCAGTACTACGTTCGGGAACGAGCATAGCGCGTCTCCGGCTTCTGGAAGACGCACGGCAGAGAGGGAACCTGGGAAGGGTCTAGATGAGAATGGAGGCGTTCAGGAGGTAGAGCGGCGGTGCGCTGCGCTCGGTGGGTCTTTCCGACGAGAGGTGCGGAGAGTCGGGGAAGGAGATATCCGGAGACTGCGTGGAGAGATGGGTGGAGGCAAAGGCCCCAGGCCCCTGCAGAGAGGGCGCGGGAACCTGGAGGGTCGCGGTGAGGCTGGGGGGCTCCTTCGTGATACTACCTTCGTTTTCGCAGCAGCAGTCCCGGGCGGCCATTACGGCGTCGCAGGCGAAGGCATCCACAGGGAGCCAGCAACAGCAGCCCGCCGCGACGAATACGAAGGCCTGGATCAGGAGCCAGGTGGGTATTGCTCTCTTCAAGGGAGATTCCCTGTCGAGCTTCGGGTGTCAGGTGAACGCTTTCTTAAAGCTACCGAAGTATTCGACGCGCGGCAAGGGGGCAGGTTTCGTCTTTCTCGCCGATCAGGCCGGCCTGTGGGTGGGGTCGACTAGGGATCCTGGTCGGGGATCCCGTGGCGCAGGAGCTTCCGATACAGGGTGCGCCGATCGATGCCGAGGACCCGCGCGGCCTGGCTCCTGTTCCCATCAGCCCGCTCCAGAACCACTCGTATGTACTCCCCCTCGAGATCGTCCAGCGTCGAGCCGTTGTCCAGGGCTCGGGCGAGGAGCTCCCCCCTGCCATCGCTGGCAATGGAGGCATCCGACGGTGGGGTGGCCTGCTCCCGTCCGTCGTCCTCAGACTTGGAAGACGGTGTGGCCATCCCCTGCGCATCTCCGACGTCTTGCGCAATCCGGGCCACTTCCTCCCTGATCTCGCGCAGCTGTGAGTGAAGATCCCTGCGCGTGCGGGCAAGGGTGGTCAGGGTGTATGCGACCGCGCCGGACGCCGCGGCCCCGGCGAGGAACAGAGATATCCTGGTTGTGGTGCGCATCGAGGTGTCCTCCTTGCGCAAGAAGAGGGTGTTTGGCTAAAGCAAAGGTAACCAAACCGACGGACGGCTCGCAACGGGAAACCGCATTGCCTGGCGAATCGCAGAATTGGCTTGACTCTGCAGACCGGCCGCCGGATATTCCGCTCAGGTGGACCTTCGACGGCCTATGATGAGATTCCGACTCACCGGCGGCCTGCGGGCGCCGGTTGACCTGCTCGGAGACAACCTTTTTGAGTAAGCAACTCGGATACAACACCCAGGTGAGGCGTTGGGCGATGGCAAGGACGACGGCTGCGCTGATCTGGTTGGCACTCGCACTACCCTCGGTCTGCTTCGCGGAGCTCAGGGCCGTACGCGTCACCATCGGCGACATGGACTGCGCTGCGTGTCCGCATGTCATACGTGTGGCCGTCTCCAAGCTGAAGGGTGTTGATTCGGTCGCGGTCTCACGGGACCAGCGCGCACTCGACATCAGGCTCTTGCCCGGAAACGAGATCACGCTGGGGCGGCTCCACCGCATCGTTCGGGACAGAGGCTTCGAGCCCGAACGGGCCGACGCACAGGTCTCCGGGAAGGTCGTTTCGCACGGTGGGAGGCCCGCATTGCATATGGGGCGGCCTGACGTCGTCTACCTGATCGAGGACGGTCCGGGGGCCTTGGGGTCCACCGAAAAGATCGTTCGCGAGGCCCTGGGGAAGTGGGTGGTGGCGGAAGGGGAGATTCGGGAGACGCGCCAAGATAGCACCGGCGTCCCCGACGACGCCAAACGTCCCTGGCTTCTGCTGCGGGACTACGTCCTGATCCCCGGCGAGTGAACCCACACACGAAGCTTCCGACGGTTCTCGCGGGCGGATCATTCTACGCTTGACAGGCGGTCCCCCGTCGCACATACTCCACAGTCCCGAGCGATTCTAGCGGCCCTCTGCCGCGCAGAATCCACGCAGGGCTGCCCCTCGACGCCCACAGGGCCCCCCGTGACCATCCAGGAGCACCTTCCATACGACCAGGTGAACGACGAGTCGCTCGGCCTCCTCAGGGCGATCGGCGTCGACTACCTCAGCATTCATCCGTCACCGCCCACATGGGATGGCGAGGACCGCCTGGACTACTGGTTGGAGATGCGCGGAAAGGCGGAATCGCACGGGCTTCAACTTCGGAACGTGGGCACGAAGACCTGGGAGGAGATCTGTCTCGACCATCCGGATCGGGACGAGAAGGTGGCCGCCTGGTGCACGATGCTCCGCAACCTGGGCGCGGCCGGCATCCCGACACTTGGATACACCTTCCAGCCGGG
>JASLMQ010000185.1 GCA_030746455.1 Candidatus Latescibacterota bacterium | reverse complement strand
GCCAAGGAATGACGGCTCGGTCCGGCCCACGGCCATCGTGCTGCGGGTGGCCAGAGACCAGCGCACGCGCAATTCGCCCGCCGATCGGTGCGTCATGAGATCCAACCTTCGTCAGCCCTTCCTTGTCGTCGGCCTCATCCTTCTGTCCCTATCTCCTTCTCGGGCGGAACCGGCCCGGGCGGAACCAAATCGCCTGACCACCTCCCTGAGAGGGCTGGATTTCATCTTCAATGAGGAGTTCCCACAAGCCCACGCGCTGTTCGACTCCCTGATCTCGGCGGAGCCCCGGCGACCCGAGGGGTATCTCGGACGGGCGATGGCCTACTGGGAAGAGAGCATGCTCCTGGCGGGTGGTGAGGCGCTGGTGACGGCGATCCACGGGTTGATCGACGGGGCGATCGATGCCGCGGAGGGAAGCATCAGAGGGCAGGGCGAGTCGGCGGAGATGTACTTCTGGCTTGGGAGTGCCTACGGGCTTCGCGCCGTCGTGGGGATGACGCACGGCGACATCCTGCGCGGGGCCGTGGACGGACTGAGGACGAGGGAGGCCCTCCTGGAGGCACACGAGCTCGACCCGGGACTGGTGGACGTCCACTTCGGACTGGGGCTTGCGGACTACGTGATGTCGCGGAAGCCCAAGCTGCTCAGGATGGTGAGCCGAATGCTCTCGCTGCCGGCGGGCGACCGGGAGGCCGGCCTGGCCCGACTCGACCTCGTTGCAAGGGAGGGCGTCTACTGTCGGAAACACGCCCTGTCGAGCCTCGCCTACATCGAGCTCTACTATGAGAAACACACCGAGGAGGGCCGCAGACGGTTTCAGGAGCTGATCCACCGGTATCCCAAGAGCATCGACTATCGGATCCGGCACCTGGACGCTATGCTGGCTATGTCGGTGATGGGCAAGGGACGGCACGCCGAAATCCTCGCGGACTCGGTCGGGTCCATACGGGACATGGTGAGCGCACGGGACTGGACGCTGGAGCCGTGGACGCGCACCAAGCTGACCTTCGTCGAAGGCTTCGGACACTATCTCACCGGCAAGGCCGAGCTGGCTCGCGAACGCATGGCGGCCTACGTCGAGGAGGCAGAGAAGAAGAGCTGGCTACTCGCGCCGGCGGAGCTGATCCTGGGCAAGCTCGCCGACCTCCGGGGCAACCGGGAAGAGGCGATCGGGCACTACCGGCTCGTCCGGAAGCACGAAGACGTGTGGGGCAGCCACGCAGAGGCGGATACTCATTTGCGGGAGCCGTTTGCAGGTGAGGAAGCGATGAACCGTCCCCCCGATATGGTGAGGCGGTATCCGAAGAGACCTTGAGGAACAGGAGTCCCGCCTCCGCCGGCAAGCCGGCTTCGGCGGGCAGGCAGGAATCAGGGAGGGGCGGGAAGATCAAGACCAAACAAGCAGTGCCCTGTACGGTTTCCGCGAGTGAGGGCACACGTACACCGAGGAGTGTATGAGCCAGTCAACCGAATCGCTAGCAAACAACCAGACGCCGCCGTCAGAGGGGAACGAAGAGACGCGGGTGCGCAGGACGTCGATCCTGGTCATTGCCGGAACCCTGATGTTCGCGGGTGTGGCGACCACCTTCCTGGAGTTCGAGTCGCGGTCGGCCCATATGGCCATGTCGAATCTGCCGCTTGCGGTGCTGTTCCCCTTCGTGTTCTGGTTGCTGGGGAACACCTTGCTTAAGCGGCTGCTTCCCCGGCTGTCGTTGACCACGATGGAAATGCGCACCATGCTGTGCGTGCTGTGGGTGGGCGCCTCGTTCGCGGGGTACAACTGGGCCACCCAGTGGGTCGGGTCTATGGCGGCCCCCCGGTATTTCGCGTCGCCCGAGAACCGGTGGCAGGAGCTGATCTTCGACTACCTTCCCTGGTGGATGTATCCGTCCAACCTGCCAGGCGTGTACGATCGATTCTACCTCGGCCTCGGTCCGGAGGAGGTCCTCCCGTGGGGGGCGTGGTTGGGGCCGGTTTTCTGGGCGCTGTCGGCCGCCCTGGCGATGACGGCGATCGGGCTGGGGCTTACGGCCATCTTCCAAAAGCAGTGGGCCGAGCACGAACGACTCACCTTCCCCCTGGCGCAGGTGTCACTGGATCTGACCGAGGGATTCGATCGACGCCCCGGGTGGCCGCCGATCGTGCGGAATCGCGTCTTCTGGATCGGCTTCGCCATCGCGGCCTTTCCCATTCTGTGGAACCTGATCGAGTACTGGGTTCCCGGGTTTCCCCGTCTGGCGATCTTCGACACGCTGGGCCGCAGACGGACCGCACCCCCTCGCTACCTGCCGTGGGGCTATTCCTACCGTCTGCTTCCCACCGTGATCGGCTTCACCTTCCTGTGCGACCTGAACATCCTGCTCAGCCTCTGGTCGCTCCACCTCGTGGGCCAGATCGCCATCTTCATCATGAACCGCGTCGGGTTCTCGGTCGGGCTGACGGGTCAGGAAGCGGACCCGATGGCGATCGTGGGGATCTTCAGGCACGGTGTGATGATCGGCCTCGTGATCTGGGCGGTCTGGGCCGCGCGTACGCACCTCAGACAGATCGGCCGTCGGCTCCTGAGGCCGGCGGCGCAGGGCGATTCGGTCACTGCCATCTTCTCGGAGCGCGTTTCGGTCGCCGTGCTTCTGGCCGGGGTGCTTTACATGGTATTCTGGCTGAACGCCGCGGGGCTGAGTCTGGGCATGTCGATCGCGTGGCTGGGGCTCTTCTGGGCGAGCATCTTCGCGGCGATGAAGTACCTCGCGGCCAGCGGGTTCGCCTACCTCTGGCCGCACTGGTCCCGCGAGATCCCCGAAATCTGGGTGGGCGCCAGCAGCATGTCGGAGTCCACGCTGGTGGGCTCGAGGCTGATCAGCTGGCGCGTGCTTTCGGGGTGGCGACTCCCGCCCGCGCTGCCGCATGTCACCCGGCTGATCGGAGGGGGCCGGCGCACCGGTGCGCTCATCCTGGGCAGCGTGTCGGTAGGCCTGCTTGCCGCGGCGCTCTACACGGTCTGGCTGTGCTACGGAGAGGGGGGAAGCTCTTTCCGCACTTGGTCGCTCGTGGGGGCGCCTAGAGGGCTCTACAATGGCATCGCATCGGCCGTGGCCGACACCGATCCCTCGGTCGCCGATCCGTCCAAGATCACGGTGTGGATCCTCGGGGGACTGGCCGCGGCACTGATCACGCTCCTACAGGCGCGCCTGCCGTGGTGGCCGCTCCACCCCCTGGGATTACTGGTGATGTTCGACTGGTACGTGAACATCTACTTCCTGAACATCTTCATCGTCTGGCTGGTGAAGCTGCTCGTGCTGAAGTTCGGGGGGATCGCGCTCTACCGGAGGGTGAGGCCGGCGTGCTATGGCCTGATCGTGGGGTTCGTGTTCGCCCTCGGGGTATCCTTCCTCGTGGACTTCATCTGGTTCCCGGCGGGCGGACACTACGTGCACGGGTATTAGGGCTGGAGATGCTTGGAGATGAAGGCGAGCATGCGGGGTATCTGATCGGGGCCGAGCGGGAACTCGTGACCCGCGCCGGGGTAGCGGTAGTACTCGAAGGGCTTGCCCAGGTCTTCCAGCCGAGCGGCCAGGCGATCGCTCTGGGTGATGGGTACCACGAGGTCCATCGTTCCGTGGTGGACCTGCGTGGGCGGAAGGCGGCCGGCGAAGTAGATCGAGGACCTGCGAATCAGTGCGGCTCGGGCGGTCGCAAGGGGCACCGTTCCCTCGAGGTAGGGGGTAAGGAGCGTGGACTTCAGGAAGTCCATGCCCGGGCGCGAGTCGCTGCCCCCGGCAGCCAGGGTGTCGGCTATGCCACGAAAGGCGGGGTCGAGGAAGTCGGTCGGGCCGTAGATGTCGATCGCGCAGCGGAAGCGATCGGGCCGCCGTGCCGCGGCAAGGAGCGACACGCCGCCCCCGCGGCTGCCGCCAAGGACGACGGTTCGGGTCGTATCGGCCTCCGGGAGCCCACGTGCGCACTCGAGCAGGACGAGGGCATCGTCGACGTCCCGGTCCCACGGGCTGGCCGGGCCGTCGGACCGGTAGTCCGTGCCAAACCAGTGGACGGCCTCGTCGCGGAAGCTGGAGGCCACCTGGACGAATCCCCCGGCCAGAGGATGGTCCAGCTCGGTGGGGTCGATCCCGCCGTCTCCACCGTGATTGTAGAGGAGCAGCGGGTACCTTCCCGGGGCCTTCGGCCGTGCGATTACTCCGTAGATTCTGAGTCCGCCGCTCCTGTAGGAGACGAGCGAGAGGTCGGCGAAGCCCTGCTGGCTTTGCTCAAGGACCTGCAGGCCGCCTGCGTCGCAGACGGGGGACTTGGCATCCAGCTCGGACAGGGCGGCAGCGATCTCGCTCGTCGTGGGCTCGGCCAGGAGGGCGTCGAGCCTCGCGACCGTGTCGTCCGGGGCAAGCGGGTCCTCCGACCCACAGGCGACCAACAGGATGCCTGCGAGGAACTGTAAGAGGGACGGACTTCGGGCCATTGCCTTCATTGTGGGAGATGCTCTGAGACGTTTCGGCGGTGTGCGGGATTGCAGGCCTTGGCAGACTGAATGTAACGTACGACGCCCCCAGAGATCTGTCAACCAGCAGAGGAGTACACGGTAAGGCCCCGGAGGTGTGCCCTCCGGGGCCTCAGATCTTCTGGAATGTCCAATCGGGGAGTTGCGCTCGCGCCGCGCCCTAGCCGCTATCGGCTTGATCGATGGCGCCTCCTCTGTAGATGACCCGTTCGACGCGGCCCTCACCGTCCAGGCGGACCCGCAGTGTGAACGGGCTTCTCTTGAAGAACTCGGGATTGTGATCCACCGCGGCCTCCGCGGCCCACGAGCCGAGCCATCCCAGCGCGTCGGGACGGAACGAGAAGCGGAGGTCCTGTATCAAGAGATCATCCCGTTCATCCCCCTGCGATGGGACGATGACGGGGAAGCGCGCGAACCATCGGTAGATGCGTCCCGAGCGGGTATCCCAGAACCGTGGGAGCCTCCTATCCGCCGGAGCGAACGGGTAGGTCTCGTGCTCGCCATTGACGCCCGACATCACATAGAGGGGCGCGCGGTGGACCTGCCCGCCGGCTCGCACGATGGCCAGCCGGTGCAGCGGAGAGAACGGCACCGGCAGCACGGCGATCTCCTCAGCGGCAATGCCCTTCTCCGCCGCCCACCGGGCCGCCTGGTGGTGGCCGATCCCCAGGGCACCCAGGTTAAGCGCCATATAGGCGGCAAGGGCGACGGCGCCGATCCGGTACCCGAGGGCGGGATGCGCCATCACGCGCCAACCGAGGAGGAGGCCTGTGATGAGAACCAGATCCAGGTAGGGATCGATGATGAAGAGCACGTCGAGCGAGGCACGGTAGTTCGAGAAGGGCTCGAAGATCATCGTGCCGTACGAGGTGACGTAATCGAAGGCGATGTGGAGCATTAGCCCAAGAAGCGCCGCACCGTAGACCGTGGAGAAGGTCTCCCTTCGGCAGCCAAACCTCTTGGCCACCCACGCAACGATCAGGGCGCCCACGGCCGCACCGACCAGCGAATGGGACAGCCCGCGGTGGGTCTGGAGTCGCTCCAGCGCGTCTCCCCGGATGAGGACATCCAGGTCCGGGAGCATGCTGGCGACGGTGATGGTGTTGACCAGCCCCCGGCTGTCGCGCCCCGGCCAGATGGAGCGAGCTACCAGGCGGCCGACCAGGCCGTGTGTTGGGGTGTCCAAGGAAGATGCCTCGGGTGTAGCTCAGCGAGAGATGCGTTCACTCCGGTCCTTCAGGTCCGGCGATGTCCAAATATACCAGAAGGCATTGCTCGAACAAGCCCCGCGCCCGTCTGGCGGACTTGACAACGATGATCCCCTTGGCATACTATACAGCCCTTTCCGAGTTCAATAGCCCGGCATGGGGGAGTGGATGAGAATGTGCGCCGCCGTCGAGATGAGAGGCATCACCAAGCGCTACGGTTCCCTGCTGGCCAACGACGGGATCGATCTTCACGTCGGCAGTGGACAAATCCATGCGATCGTCGGCGAGAACGGTGCGGGCAAGACCACGCTGATTCGGATCCTGTGCGGCCTGACGGAGGCCGATCGGGGAGAGGCGGTGGTGGATGGACAGGCGCTTCCCCCGGGGAATCCAAGGGCCGCGCTGGACGCGGGTCTTGGCCTGGTGGCCCAGCAACTGTCTCTGGTGCCGACCCTCACGGCCTGGGAGAACGTGGTCCTGGGGCGGGAGCCCGCCCGAAGGGGGAGGCTCGACCGCCGCGCCGCGGTCGCGGCATCGGCCGAGCTCGCCCAGTCTCTCGGGGTCGATGTTCCCCCTGACGTCCCGGTTGAGACGCTGCCCTTGAGCACGCGCCAGATCGTCGAGATCATGAAGGCCCTCTACAGACGGGCCCGGATCCTCGTGCTCGACGAGCCGACCTCGGCACTGGCGCCCGCGGAGTCCGAACGGCTTCTGGTAATGCTCCGCAGGTTCAGAGATGCGGGCACGACGGTCATTCTGGTGACCCACCGGATCCGTGAGGTGGTCGATTGCGCCGACCGCGTCACGGTGCTTCGGAGGGGGCACCTTGTCGAGACGTTTGCCAGGGACAATCTGGGGCAGGAAGTCCTCGTTCGGGCCATCGTTGGGGAGGGAGAGGATCGCGTGCCCGGCGTGTCCGGGTCGGCAGAACCCGAGACCACGGCCCCCCAGGGGCTCGAGTCCGGGGTCGGTCCCATTCTCGAGGTCGAGGGTTTGAGGGTGGAGGTGGGCGGACGTGTGCCCGTCGACGGGCTGGACCTGACGGTGGGCCGGGGCGAGATCGTGGGGATCGCAGGCGTTGCGGGAAACGGCCAGCGCGAACTGGCGGGGGCCGTGACGGGACGGCTGAGCGCAACGACGGGCGCGATCCGGCTGAGGGAATCGGATGTGACCCGTCTGTCTCCGTCCGAGCGGAGGGCCGCCGGTATTGCCGTGATACCCGAGGACCGCACGAGAGAGGGGCTGATTCCGACCTTCTCGCTGTTGGAAAACCTCGTGTTGGGAAGGCAGCGACGCTTCCGCGGCAAGTGGGGACTGGACCGATCGGCCATGGCCGGTCACGCGTCCCGCCTGATGGATCGGTTCGATATCCGTGCGGACGATCCAGGCCTACCCGTCTCGACCCTGTCCGGAGGAAACCAGCAGAAGGCCTTGTTGGCCCGAGAACTGGCGGGGAGCCCGGCTCTGGTCGTGGCGATCCGGCCCACCGGGGGGCTGGACGTCAGGGCAACCGCCTTCGCGCACGCGCAGCTCGATTCGGTCCGGAGACGTGGGGGGGGTGTGCTGCTGATCTCGCCAGATCTGGAGGAAGCGACGGCCCTCTCGGACCGGATCTCCGTACTCTACCGCGGCCGTGTGGTCGGTGAGCAGGTGCGCGGAGGATTCTGCGTGGAGGCGCTGGGCAGGATGATGACGACGGGGAAAGAAATGTCTCTCAATCCAACAGATGGGTGAACGATATCCATGCTGCTTGCCTTAGATTGGAGACCGGTCCTGCGATCGGTCCAGGCGCTCCTCGTGGCCATCGGGATCGGGTTGGCCCTCGTGCTTCTTTCGGGCGGGAGCCCACCGGCCGTGCTTCACGCCCTCCTCCACGGTGCCGTGGGATCGCGCGTGAACCTGGCCAGCACGCTCGTGAAGACGGTGCCGCTGTTGCTGACCGGCCTGTCGGTCGCCCTGGCGTTCCGGGCCGGGCTTTTCAACATCGGTGGGGAGGGCCAGCTCTATGTGGGCGCCCTTTCGGCGGCGTGGATCGGCGGCCTGGGGCTTCGTCTACCCTCAGCCCTCTATGTGCCTCTGGTGCTGGGCGCCGCTGTGTTGGCGGGGGCGATATGGGGGGCCATTCCCGGGTGGCTCCGCGCGCGACACGGGGTGCACGAGGTGATCAACACGATCATGATGAACCACATCGCCATCCAGGTGACGGACTATCTGGTGAATGGGCCGCTGAGGGCGGCCGACACCGTGGCTCGCACACGGGAACTCTCGGCAGAGGCCGAGCTACCCGTGCTGTGGGACGCACCACCTATCGAGCTGAGCTGGGGCATACTGCTTGCCCTGGTCGTGTGCGCATGCGCGGCGTGGGTGCTGTTTCGGACGGCCACGGGCTACGAGATCCGGGCGGTTGGGCAGGGCCCCGTGGCCTCGGGCGTGTCCGGCATACGCGTGAGCCGGGTGCTGGTGGGGGCGATGGCTCTGGCCGGGGGTCTTGCCGGTCTGGCCGGGGGACTGGAGGTCTGCGGCGTGCACCACACCCTGTACGCCCAATTCTCGCCCGGCTACGGCTTCGATGGCATCGCGGTGGCGCTCCTGGCCCGGAACCATCCCCTCGGCGTAGTCCCAGCGGCGTTGCTGTTCGGGGCGCTGCGAACGGCCGATCGGTGGCTCCAGCTCTCGGCGGGGGTACCGCGAGACCTGGTGGTGATCATCCAGGCCGTGGCGATCCTTGCCGTCGGGGCGCAGGGGGTGTTCAGAGGGCTGCATGCCAGAGGTGAACCAACGCGAGAGGTCGCTCAGTAGGCAGCACATCGCTCAGGAGAAGGGGGAACCGTTGATCTTCAAATCGCTGGCGGTAGGTCCGCTCCAGGTGAACTGCTTCATCCTCGCGTGCGAGGAAACCCGGGAAGGGATCGTGGTCGATCCAGGAGAGAACGTGCCCGCGATCGTGGATCTGCTGGCCGAAGACGACATCCGAGTCGTGGAGATCGTGGGCACGCACGGCCACTTCGACCACATCGGACGGGTCGACTCGCTCAAGCGCGAGACGGGCGCGCCCTTCGCCGTCCACCAGGCCGACCTGCCGGTGGTCAGGGCGCTGTCTGAGGTGGCTGCGCACTTCGGCCTCCAGACCGATCCGCCCCCCGATGTCGAGCGGTTCCTGGAAGAGGGCAGCGACGTGCACTTCGGCAAGGAGAGCCTGGATGTTCTTCACACGCCGGGCCACGCGCCCGGCAACATCTCCCTGTCCTGGCCGGGCCACGTCATCGTGGGCGACATCCTGTTCGCCGGATCGGTGGGGCGAACCGATTTCGAGGGCGGGGACATGGGGATCCTGCTGCAGTCCGTCCGGGAAAAGCTCCTTCCCCTTGGCGACGAGACGCAGGTGTATCCGGGACACGGGCCCTTCACGACGGTCGGGGAGGAACGCAGGACGAATCCCTTCATAACCGAGATGTGAGAGGGGAGCTTCGAGATGGATATCTCCGTTGCCACAGGGGACATACTGGAGCAGGATGCGGACGGGATCGTGCTGAACCTGTTCGAGGGGATCGATACGCCCGGTGGAGCCACGGGTGCGGCCGATCGGGCGCTGAACGGGGCCGTGACCGCGCTGATCTCGGGAGGCGACTTCACCGGGAAGTACAAGCAGACGGCCGTCCTGTACCCCCAGGACGGGGTCGCCGCGAAGCGCCTGCTGCTCGTGGGGCTCGGCAAGCAGGATGCGTTCACGCTCGACCGGGTCCGCGGGGCCTCGGGTGTGGCCGCCAAGCTGGGACGCGACCTCGGCGTGAAGCATCTGGCGAGCATCGTTCACGGCGGAGGGGCGGGAGGACTGGAGATCGTGGACGCGGCGCAGGCCACGGTGGAGGGAACCCTTCTCGGCACCTACCAGTTCCGGCCTTACAAGACGGGCGAGGAGGATGAAACCAAGGCGTTGGAGCGACTGACCCTCGTCGAATTCGATGCTGCCAAGCAGGGAGAGGTGGAGCAGGGAGCCCTAACGGGCCAGATCATATCGGAGGGGGTCTGCCTCGCCCGAGATCTGGCAAGCCATCCCGCCAACGAGATGACGCCGACCATCCTTGCTGAGAGAACGTCGGAGATGGCACGCTCAACGGGGCTGCTATGTGAGATCTGGGACGCGGCGCGCATGGAAAGCGAGGGAATGCGGACCATCCTGGCCGTGGCACGGGGCAGCGCCGAGCCCCCCCGGTTCATCGTGCTGGAGCACCGGGGCGCCAAGCCAGAGGATGCCCCCGTGGTCCTGGCTGGAAAGGGAATCACGTTCGACAGCGGGGGGATCTCGATCAAAGACTCCGACGGGATGTGGGACATGAAGTTCGACATGAGCGGGGCGGCCGCCGTGATCGGGGCGATGCAGGCAATGGCGCGTCTGGATCTACCGGTCCGCACCGTGGGCATCGTGGCCGCATCGGAGAACCTGCCCGACAGCCGGGCGCTCAAGCCCGGCGATATCATACGCTCGATGCTGGGCAAGACCATCGAGATCCGGAGCACCGACGCCGAAGGCCGCCTGGTGCTGGCCGATGCGATGGCCTATGCGGCACGTCTGGATCCCGCCGCCGTGATCGACCTGGCCACCCTCACCGGGGCGTGCGTGGTGGCCCTGGGTCATGAAGCGAGCGGACTGATGTCGAACGACGA
>JASLMQ010000184.1 GCA_030746455.1 Candidatus Latescibacterota bacterium | reverse complement strand
CTGGCCCTCGGACGGGCCGAAACATAGCCGATCGGGTGTTTATTGTCAAGCGGAATGCGGTTTGCGACGATATAGAGGGTGGCGAGGGCCCACCGGGTGCCCCGTCCGGCGCCGGTGCCAGGCCTCTCAGAGCGTGGTCTGCGGGGCCCTCAGAGCCCCTGGTAACGGGGATTTTGCCCTTGACAGCATGTGGCACTTGTCGTATGTTAAATTCGAATTTGGACCCATATGTTCCGGCGTAGCTCAGCTGGCAGAGCGGGTGGCTGTTAACCACCAAGTCGTAGGTTCGAGTCCTACCGCCGGAGCCAAAGCAAACGATTAAGCGGGTCGGCTGAGCCGACCCGCTTCCCAGTTCAACACCTCTTGGCGAAAGTCCTCCGTAGCCGTTCTGCGGCGAAGGAGAACCGCCGGAGCCAAGAACAATTACAATGGCCGCGAGTTTCGCGGCCATTCCTTATGCAGCAATGGAGCGGGATCGCCTACCTGCCCGCCGACCTGCCTGCCCTTCGGAGCTTTAGCGGAGAAGGGTCCGCCGAAGCTCCGCAAGGAGCGAAGGCGGGAGCCAGCATGCCAGTTGATGCGTCTCAACGAACCTCAGTTGGGGCAATCCCGCAGATGGCGAGGTCGTGAGCCATTTGCACACGGCCCTTCCTCTTTCCGTGTACAGTGGGCTCCACGATTGTGGCCGAGAGGGTCGACCTCGCGGAAATACACGACCTCCCCCCGGCCCGATTGTGTATCTTGCTAACGATCACGCCGGGCTCCCTGGACCCAATGGTGCGGCTCGGCCGCCTCCCGCCCGGTCTGCTCTAGCCTGCCTCCGTCTGTGGCGCCTTCACTTCGAATTGAGGTCAGCGACATGTCGACCCCAGCCAGCAACGCTACACCACGAGCACTGGACATTCTGTGCGATGAGCCGTTTCGAATCTTCTTTCCCCTTGGCCTCCTCTGCAGCCTGATCGGGGTTTCGCACTGGCTGTGGTACTACTCGGGTCTCATAGAAACCTTCTCGTGCACGTATCACGGCCTGCTGCAGATGCAGGGCTTCCAGACGGCCTTCGCCGTTGGCTTCCTGATGACGGCGCTGCCGAGGTTCATGGAAGTACCCGGCGCCCGCCCCTGGGAACTCGCCCTGGGAGTCGGGCTGTTCATCTGTAGCTTCCTGGGGCTCTACCTCGAGGACTGGGTCCTGGCCGAGGTCGGCTTCCTCGCCTTGATACTCCACATCACCATTTTCGCCCTCCGTCGGTTTCGCCGCCGCCGGGATACGCCACCCGTCGCGTTCCTCTTCATCCCCTTCGGCCTGCTGCACGCCTTCGTGGGTGGGCTGCTGATCCTGTGGCGACTCCAGGGGTTCGTGAAGCTCGGCCACCGCCTGGTGGAACAGGGAATGGTTCTCTGCTTCGTTATGGGCATCGGCGCGTACCTGGGACCAAGGCTGATGGGCCTTGTGCGTCCAGACACAGAAGCCCCGGGCTCCTCCCGTCTCAAGGCAGCTCTCTTCATCCTTGCTGGCATTTCTGTGTTCGCCAGCTTCTGGATCGAGACCGCCCTCTCCGAACCGTCTGGCAGACTGCTCAGAGCCCTGGTCGTGGGCGCCATCCTGCTGACGACCGTGCGCATCTTCCGCCTTCCGAGGCGCCCTCTGTGGCACCTGCGCGGGCTGTGGCTGTCCTTCTGGTGCGTGATCCTTGGCCAGCTTCTGTCCGGCGTCTTCCCGGACTACGAGGTAGCGGCCCTGCACGTAACCTTCATTGGAGGTCTCGCTCTCCTGACTCTGACGATCGCAACCCGAGTGACGGTGTCGCACTGCGGCTTCGAGCCGCTTTGGGAAAGGAATTCCACGACCCTCATCCTCCTCGTCGCCTGCTCTGTCGCGGCACTGCTCGCCCGTCTCTCGGCCGCCCTGTATCCCGATCATTACTTCGGATGGCTTCACATCGGCGCGGGAATCTGGCTGGTCGGCGCGATCCCGTGGGGGGCCGTGTTCCTACCCAAACTGTCGCCTCGGCACGTTTCGGATGACGACTGAAGCAGCCCGAAGCCTGGCAACGGACCTGTCCGCCGACTCGTCCGCCGTCTTGTCAGCCGTAGCTTTAGCGGAGGCGGAAGCTGCCTGGGCAGAAACCCTGCAATCAAGAGGGGTCGCGAGCTTGTATCGCGACCCCTTTACTTTCTATGCATTCCGCTTCAGAGCTTGGGGAACTCGGTCCGGCAGAAGGCCCTCACCCCCTGCTCCGGGTACCAGCAGTGCAAGGCCTCGGCGTCTGGTGCCCCACAGACTGCCCCGGGGGGAAGCATCCCAGAGAGGCCGCCCCGCAGACCGGAGGTGGCAGGCCTCGCTAATGGCTGCGTTCTAGGACCGACTTCTCGAAGAAGTCCATCACCTGTTCTGTGGACACCCGTCCGCCCGCATTTCTGCGCCTGTCTGGGATTCGGCCAGGCCGCGCAAACCCCTCCCCAAGGCAATCCGTGTCAGAGGGAGGGTGCCCTTCCTGAATCGCCTCGAGCTCGTTCGCGCGTTCAGCCATCCGAAAGCGAGGCCTCTCCCACCGACGTGACCCGGGATGTCCCTTCACTGAATATCGCAAAGGCCGATGTGCGGATGCGACAGCTCACGCGTCCGGGGATCTCACGCAGCGGGAAGTAGAGGTGTCTGGCAACGCCGTCCTGAAGGGTGAAGCCCGGGTCATCTTCCAGGAGGAGGCGGGTCTGTCCGTCCAGTCGCCTCACCCCCTGCACGCGCAGCCCACGAGTGGACCCATCTCCGAAGGTCACGACGGCAATAGCACCCTGAAGAACACGTCCATCGGGCAGATCACCTTCTACGACCATGGCATCGTGCGGGTCCCCAGCCTCGCGCCGCAAGCTCCTCGTGACCTCGCCCTCGTAGGCAGAGCTCCCTGACAGGACGTGGTCTCTCCAGCTCAGCTCGCGTCCCCCCCAAATCCCCATCATCTCAGGAACGCCATCCCGCTCCCGCACAAAGCCCATCTCTCCCTGGAGCCGGAGATCCCCCACGGTAACATCGCCTCCCTCTCCCCCCGCCCAATGTACGATGTGGTCCGTGACGCCGTGGTGCCGCACCGAAAGAACAATCACTCCCTCCCCTGCGGCGTGCGTCTCCTGGTTGACCTCTTCCACGAAGGGGTCAGCGCTGTAGGGTTCGTGCACCGCGGCGAACCGGCTCGACAGGGGGGCCTCCCCTCCTATTCGTCGCAGCAGCAGAATCGGCATCCGGTACCGGTCCGTGAGGGCGTCGTTCTCTTCCGCCCGCCGGATCGACGGCGCATCACCGAGGAAGACCTCGTCCCCCAACTGTCCGGGCAGGTGCGTCCGTACTCCGACCTGGGACTCGGGGACCGCAAAGGTTGCCATCAAACCGTCGTCTACCTCGCCTCGCGAGACGTTCTGGTAGAACGCATAGCTCAGGTTCCTGTCCCCCGCATCACCCCGGTCGCTCTCGCTCTCGGGATACCGGACCTGGACCCCGGGGAGCAAGTTGTCCGCGTAGGGTACAAGAGCCACGTCGACCGATCCCGTGCCATCCCTGTCCGCGCTCCCGTGAAGCGCCCAGTCGTGCTGGGAGCCCCCCTCCACGCGAAACAGGTCTACCACGTAGGCGTCTGTGTCACCGGCCGCCACGAGCATCACCATCCTCTTGTAGACCGCGGCCACACCGGGGTAGGCCCCCTCGCCGGCCGCCTCCATCCACTGGACGGGATCATGCGCCGTCTCGAACGCCAGCAGTCGGCCGTCGGCGGGGCCGTGTTCCCCTCGGGTGTACTGGCGCTGTTCATCGATCACGACCGTGTTGTGGCACAGCGTGCTGGTGGACCAGGGCCGGTACCGCGTGTGCGTGTAGCCCAGGTCCGACAGCAGTTCGTTCCCTTTGGCAAAAAGCGCGATGTTCAGGTTGTCGGCGTGCTCGTGGCCGTAGCCGCCCGAGAAGTGGAGATGCGCCTGCACCTGATCGTCCGCAGAGCCACGGCCCAACCAGGCGTGACCCACGCCGCGGAGCAGCGTGGACGTGGACCGCCCGGGCTTGTCCCCGTCACGGTTCCTGGCCCAGTTGTCGTGCACCGGGAGCGTGCGGCCGTCGGGATACCGACAGATCTCGGGGATGCGCAGGGCCCTGGCGATGACGGGAATATCGCGCTCGAGATCCAAGTCGTCCAGCCGTGTGCCGTCCTCGGGATCCGCATAGCCCGGAGGATCGCTGTAGCCTCGAAGGGCATCGAACACGGCCCGCATCCCCCGCATCGTCATCTGGTGATACCCCACGCTTCCCTCGCTCCAAAATCCATCCTCGTAGAATTGCTGCTCGAAGAGGTCCCGGCTGCGGCGCACGGCCTCGTGGACCAACCCGGGATCCCCCAGCACGCGCCCGATCACAGCATAGCCCCGGTAGATGCGGGGGCTGGCATTGCTGTAGACCAGACCCTGGAACCCGTCCTGACGAATCGCTCCGCGGAAAAAATCGTTCTCGATTCGAGCCTTCACGTCGGCTCCCGTCTCCTCGGAAAGGCGCTCCAGTTCCCCACTGGCATAGATCCGGTCGTACGCCAACACCAGGTCCGTGGGCATCTCATCGTGGCGCCACCTTCCCCACTTGCCGCCCATGTTCGGGTAGGGCGGTTCGAACACGAACTCCTTGGGCTGGCGGACCCCGTGCTCATAGCTCACCAGGAAGCCCGGATAGTACCGGGCGAAGGCATCCAGGATCAGCGCCGCACGACGGGCGTATTGGACCTCACCGGTGATCTGATACAGCTCCCCCAGATCGTCTGCCCGGGTGGCAAAATAGTTCCGAGCGGCCCTCCACCCCCTGGAGCTAAAGAAGTAGCGATATCCGGTCTCGTCCTCCCAGTATGGGTATTCGACTTCCTCCCCCACCGGGTTGGTCACCCGCAGGACCTGGTCTTCAGGATACTCCCCACCGGGGTAGACCATTCCGCAGAACCGACAGACCACCCGGAGCGGGTCCGAGATCGACCAGGTGAGCTGACCGTCCTGTGTACCCTCATCGCAGTTGGGACACCCCAGGAACTGGAATCCCGTCCGGTCCG
>JASLMQ010000183.1 GCA_030746455.1 Candidatus Latescibacterota bacterium | reverse complement strand
GGTTCGGAGAGATGGAGGTCTGGGCACTGGAGGCCTATGGCGCGGCGTTCATGCTCCAGGAGATGCTGACCGTCAAATCCGACGACGTTGCCGGACGTTCCAGGATCTACGAGGCTATAGTCAAGGGCGAAAACCCGCCAGAACCCGGCGTGCCTGAGTCGTTCAACGTGTTGGTCAAGGAGCTGCAGAGCCTCTGTCTGGATGTGGTGTTGGAGAACGGCCAGGTGGTGTAGCAGTGTGAGGTAGGGTGTTGAAGACGGTTTGACCCGGTTCTGGATGCCGATCGCGCAAAGGGGGTTACTCTCGTGATAGATACAAACGCACCCAAGCAACCCACGGACTTCCAGTCGATTCGCATACAGCTGGCCTCTCCGGACACCATTCAGGGCTGGTCCCGCGGAGAGGTGACCAAACCCGAGACCATCAACTATCGATCCTTCCGACCCGAGCGGGACGGCCTGTTCTGCGAGCGCATATTCGGTCCCGTGAAGGACTGGGAGTGCAGCTGCGGCAAATACAAGCGGATACGGTATCGCGGGGTGGTGTGTGACCGGTGTGGCGTGGAGGTGACGCAATCGAAGGTCCGCCGGGAGCGGCTGGGCCACATCGAGCTGGCGGTGCCGGTGGCACACATCTGGTTCTTCAGGTCCTTGCCTTCCCGCATGGGGTATCTGCTGGACATGTCGATCCGCAACCTCGAGCGGGTCATCTACTACGAGTCGTATGTGGTGCTGGACCCGGGTGACGCCCCCGATCTGAAGTACAAGGACCTGCTGTCGGAAGACGAGGTCTACGAGCTTCACGAGAAGGGCTACAGCTTCGACGTGGACATGGGGGCCAGCGCCCTCAAGCGTCTGCTCACCGAGATCGACGTCGAGGAGCTGTCCGCCGAGCTGCGGACGCAGGCTCGTATGGAGACGTCGGTCCAGCGCAAGCAGGAGGCCCTCAAGCGGCTCAAGGTAGTCGAGGCCTTCCGCCAGTCCGACAACCATCCCGATTGGATGATTCTCGACGTGATCCCGGTGATTCCGCCGGATCTGCGTCCCCTGGTTCCCCTCGAAGGGGGTCGGTTCGCCACCTCGGACCTCAATGACCTCTACCGACGTGTGATCAACCGGAACAATCGCCTTCGGAAGCTGATCGAGATCAAGGCGCCCGATGTGATCCTCCGTAACGAGAAGCGAATGCTGCAGGAGGCGGTGGACGCGCTGTTCGACAACGGGAGGCGCTCGCGGGCCGTCCGTGGAGACGGCAACCGGTCACTGAAGTCGCTTTCCGACCTGCTCAAGGGCAAGCAAGGGCGGTTCCGCCAGAATCTCCTCGGGAAGCGCGTGGACTACTCCGGCCGGTCTGTGATCGTGGTGGACCCTAATCTCAAGCTGCACCAGTGCGGCCTGCCAAAGCACATGGCCCTGGAGCTATTCAAACCCTTTATTATCAATAAATTGGAAGAGTGTGGTTTGGTGCAGACCGTGAAGAGCGCCAAGAAGCTGGTGGAGCGGGAGCGGGTGGAGGTCTGGGATATTCTCGAGGAGATCATCCAGGACCACTACGTGCTTCTCAACCGCGCGCCCACCCTGCATCGCCTGGGCATCCAGGCCTTCCAGCCGGTGCTGGTCGAAGGCAAGGCCATCAGGATCCACCCCCTCGTTTGCGCGGCGTTCAACGCCGACTTCGACGGGGACCAGATGGCGGTGCACGTGCCGCTGTCGTTCGAATCGCAGATCGAGGCGCGGGTGCTGATGCTGTCCTCGAACAACCTGCTCAAGCCTGCGGACGGGTCTCCCGTCGTGGTCTCCGACCCCCGGGACATCTCCCTCGGATGCTTCTACCTGACGAAGATCGGGCACAAGCCCGACGAAGAGGAAATGAAGACCTTCAGCAGCTCGGCGGAGGCCCGCATGGCCTACGACTATGGACGAGTCGGCCTCCACGAGGCCATCCGGATCCGGATCGCCGGGTCCCTGGAGACCTCCACGGTCGGCCGGGTGATTTTCAACGAGATCCTGCCGGACGGGATGGAGTTCGTCAACGCCCTGGTGGATCGGAAGGTCATCCAGAAGGTGACCACCGACGTCCATCGCAAGTTCGGCAACCGAGACACATCCGAGTTCGTGGACGGGGTGAAGCGGCTGGGGTTCCTCTTCGCCACCCAGTCGGGCGTGACCGTGTCGATCGATGACGTGGTGGTGCCCCCGAAGAAGGACGAGCTCATCGACGGGGCCAAGGACGAGGTGGAGAAGGTCCTCCAACAGTACGCGCACGGCGTAATCACCGAAGGGGAGCGCTACAACAAGGTGATCGACGTGTGGCAGCACACGACCAACAACATCGCGGAGATGATGAACGAGGCCCTGGAGGACGCCGACGAAGGCTTCAACTCGATCTCGCTGATGAAGGAGTCGGGCGCCCGCGGTAACGACGATCAGGTCAAGCAGCTGGGCGGTATGCGGGGGCTGATGAACAAGCCCCAGAAGAAGCTCACCGGCGCCATCGGCGAGATCATCGAGACGCCCATCATCGCCTCCTTCAAGGAGGGACTCTCGGTTCTGGAGTACTTCATCTCCACCCACGGGGCGCGGAAGGGCCTGGCTGACACGGCCCTCAAGACCGCGGAGGCAGGATACCTCACCCGGAAGATGGTGGACGTGGCGCAGGACGTGGTTGGCACCGAAGACGATTGCGGCACCATTCTCGGGATCGAGATGGAGGCCCTAAAGGAGGGCGAGGAGGTCGTGGAGCCCCTGGCCGACCGGATTGTCGGCCGCACCGTCCTGGACGACGTGGAGGACCCGATCACGGGCGATGTGCTCGTGGAGAGCGGCACGCTGCTGGATGAGGCCCTGGCCGCCAAGGTGGCCGATGCGGGCGTCGAACGCGTGCCGGTGCGGTCCGTGCTGACCTGCGAGACGCGCAGGGGCATCTGTGCGAAGTGCTATGGGCGGAATCTGGCCACGGGACGCCCGGTCAACATCGGTGAGGCCGTGGGCGTGATCGCGGCCCAGAGCGTGGGCGAGCCCGGCACCCAGCTGACGCTGCGGACGTTCCACATCGGGGGGACCTCGAGTCGGATCGCTGAGCAGGCTGAGATCGGGGCCAAGCGGGGTGGTATGGTGAGGTTCACCAACCTCGACCACGTGGAGCGCGAGGACGGCCGGTCCATCGTGATCGGTCGCAACGGCGAGCTGGAGGTGCAGGACGATCAGGGCCGACCCCGGGGTGGGCACTATTACGTCCCCTACGGAGCCATCCTGAAGGTGAAGGACGGTCAGGAGGTCGAAGAGGGCGAGGCGATCTACGAGTGGGACCCGTACAACAACGTGATCGTGACCAGCCGCGAGGGCACGGTTCGGTTCGTCGACCTGGTGGAGAACGTGACCTACCGGGTCGAGGCCGATGAGACCACGGGTCTGGCGGCGCAGGTGGTAACGGAACACCGGGACCGGACCCTGTCTCCCCGCATCCAGATCGTCGATCGCAACGGCGAGGAGGTCGGACACTATATCATACCCGTCGGCGCCCGACTGATGGTCACCGACGAGGATGCCGTCCAGGCGGGCGACATGCTGGTCAAGATCCCACGGGAACGCAGCAAGACACGCGATATCACGGGCGGGTTGCCCCGGGTGGCCGAGCTCTTCGAGGCCCGACGGCCGAAGAACCCGGCCGTGGTCACCGAGATCGACGGGGAGGTGAGCTTCGGTGGGCTCGTCAGGGGATCCAGGACAATCCTGGTGACCTCCGACGATGGCGAGGAGCGGAAGTACACGATCCCGTATGGCAAGCACCTGCGGGTCCACGAGGGCGACCGGGTCATAGCCGGTGATCGTCTCTCGGAGGGATCGGTCGATCCTCACGACATCCTGCAGATCCAGGGCATCCAGAAGGTTCAGGAGTACCTGGTCAACGAAATCCAGGCGGTCTACCGTCTGCAGGGCGTGGGCATCAACGACAAGCATATCGAGTGCATCGTACGGCAGATGCTGCAGAAGGTGCAGGTGACCGATCCTGGCGACACCAACTTCCTCGAGGGCGAGGTCGTCGATCGGTTCCGCTTCCAGGACGAGAACGAGAAGGTGATCGCCGAAGGCGGGGATCCCGCCACGTTCCAGCCGGTGCTTCTGGGCATCACGAAGGCCTCCCTGATGACCGACAGCTTCATCTCCGCGGCGTCTTTCCAGGAGACCACGCGCGTCCTGACCGAGGCCGCCGTGCACGGGAAGGTCGACAGGCTGCTGGGTCTGAAGGAGAACGTGATCATCGGGCACCTCGTTCCAGCGGGGACGGGGGCCGATCGATATCGGAACATCCAGGTGGTCTCCGAGGGGACGGAGGAGCCGGTCCCAGAGCCCTCCGAAGAGGCCCTCGAGGGCGTGGGAATTCCCCCGATAAATGCTTGACAAATAGCCGTAGCTTTGGTATACTGTGGGTCTCCCATCAAGCT
>JASLMQ010000182.1 GCA_030746455.1 Candidatus Latescibacterota bacterium | reverse complement strand
CGGTCTGATCTCTTCCCTGGTGAAGCCAACCTACTTCGCCACGCCGGAGAACCAGTGGGCCACGCTTCTGCATCCCCATATGCCATCCTGGATCGCACCTTCGGATGTCGATGGCTCGATCACCCTCTTCTTCAAAGGCGTTCCTGCCGGCGGGGAGATCCCCTGGGGGGTGTGGGCGGTGCCGATGCTCTGGTGGGTTCTGCTGTTTGGCGTGCTGGCGTTCTCGGCGATGTGCATATCCGTGATCCTGCGCAAGCAGTGGGTGGAGAACGAGCGACTGCGCTTTCCCATCCTCGAACCCGTACTGGCGATGACAGAGGGATGGGAATCCGATCGGCCGTGGCCCGAGTTCGCCCGCGGCAGGCTCTTCTGGATCGGGGGGAGCGTTGCATTCGTGTACATCTTCTGGAATTCGCTGTCGTGGATATCGCCGATCTTTCCCAAGCTCCCCGTGAGGGGACGACTGTTCTCGTTCTTTGGACGCGACACGCCCGGCATGTTCACCTATGTGGATCCCTTCACCTTCTCGTTCTCCTATTTCGCCAATCTGGAGATCCTGTTCAGCGTCTGGTTCTTCTTCGCCGCCTTCATGGTGGAGTTCGGGACGTTCAACCGCCTCGGCTACAGCATCGGCCGTCGGGGGGACCGCGCGGGGTCATACGATGCCGCGTCGAGCTGGCAGAGCCTGGGGGCCTTCTGCGTGTTCGTGCTTTTCGGGCTCTGGATGGCCAGACGACATCTCAAGGATGTTGTGAAGCAGGCCTGGCGTCCCGCGACCGGGAAGGGCGAGGATAGGGAGCTGGTCTCGTACAGGACCGCCGTATTCGGCGTGGTGGTCGGACTGGTCTTCACGATCGTGTGGCTGAATCGGGCGGGTATGGACTACCAGCTGGCGCTGCCCCTCGTGGGGATGATGCTCATTCTCTACATCGGCGTGGCGCGGATCATTGCTGAAGCCGGGTTGCTTTACGTCTCGGGGCCCATGACGGCCCAGACCTTCTCCGTGTACCTCCTGGGCGCGAAGAGCGTGAGCCCATCGAGCCTGGTCGCGCTCCAGTTCTCCTACCTGACCAACTCGGGTGTGAGCTCCCTGGGAAGGATGGCACATATCACGAAGGCGTCGGAGTCGATCCGTGACTCGGGCAGGCGCCTCTTCGGGGCGGTGGCGCTGGCGTTTCTGGTCACGACGTGCTTCATGACGTTCCTGACCCTGTACGTGGGCTACACGCAGGGCGCCGAGAACTGCAGTCGGTGGACGGTGCACACTATCCTGGACACCGTGAGCAAGATCAAGGACCCGTTCGTGACCGACTGGAAGCGGATCCGCTTCTTCTGGATCGGGGCCGCCGTGATGGCGGTGCTGATGCTCCTGAGGTACCGGCTCCCGTGGTGGCCCCTCCACCCGGTCGGATTCACGATCATGGCGACCGACCTGGTCCGCAACTTCGCCCTGACCCTGTTTCTGGCCTGGGCCTGCAAGTGGCTGATCCTGAAGGTGGGCGGCATCACCCTGTACCGGCGCGCGCAGCCGCTCTTCCTTGGCCTCCTCGCGGGCCATGTCCTGGGGATCGCCGCGGCATTCCTGGTGGATATGTTCCTGTTTCCGGGCGCGGGACATATGATCCATCCGTGGATCCAAACGTGATGGGAAAGCCACGATCCCGATAGGTCGCTGTCCGAGCCGACGTATCGCGGTTCTCGATGCAGCCGCACGACTCCACAGCTCCCTGCAGCAAGGGTGCGACTGCCGTCTCACATAGGACAGGTCGATGTTTCTGCAGATCAGAAGGGCTCTCCTCGTCTCTCTGGCTCTGGCGCTTCTCGCGCTGGTTGTCCTGTTCGACCCCGAAGAGGTGTCGCAGCAGCTGAGAACCGGCCTGGGACTGGTACAGCGGCCGCGACCGGCCGGAGTCGCCGGCGACCTGTCCGCGTCGGACCGACAGATTCGGCGGGTCCTCGACTCGATTTCGGAGGAGCGGATGCGGTCTCACGTGTCCGCCCTGTGCGCGGAGCCGTCGCGTGTGGTCGGCTACGGTGGAGACCGCGCGGCTTACGAGTACATCCGGTGGCAGTTTCACGCACTGGGACTTCAGGATGTCACCTCAGAGTCGTTCGGCGTGACGGTTCCCATCGACCGAGGCGGGATCCTGACGGTGGAAGCCACGGGAGAGGAGATCGCTGTCCACTGTCTGTGGCCCAATGATGTACGTACTCCGTCTCTGCCGCACGAGGGCGTGGACGGGCAGCTGGTCGACGGTGGGTGGGGTGAGTTCGCGGATTTCAACGATAGCCCGATGGATGGCAGCATCGTGCTGATGGGTTTCGGCTGCGGACAGAACTACCTGAACGCGTGTGCGCTCGGAGCCAGGGCGATCGTTTTCTACGACGACGGCAACGTGACTCGGGGTGAAGCGGAGGAGAAGTTCCT
The DNA here is from genome assembly GCA_030746455.1 of Candidatus Latescibacterota bacterium. The sequence goes on along the minus strand of JASLMQ010000182.1, from coordinate 3,465 downwards.
GGAAGTGCCCGTGAACGTTCCGAGGTTCTGGATCGACAGAGCCCCCGTGGAGCGACTGCTCGAAGCCGCCCGATCGGGACGAACTCGGGTTCGTCTTGCCGCCCGGATGGACTGGGATACGGTGACGGCCCGAAACGTCTACGGCTTCCTTCGCGGTTCGGACGAGCCCGTTCCCGGATCCGACGGTCAACGATGGGCAGATCGCCTGATCGTGGTGGAGGCCTACTACGATGCGATGTCGGTGGTTCCGGCCCTTGCGCCGGGGGCCGAGAGCGCATCCGGCATTGCCGCCCTTCTGGAAGTGATCCGTACCCTGAAGACCTTCGGGTCTCGGACCTCGTTCTTGTTCCTGGCCACATCAGGCCATTTCGAGGGTCTGGCGGGCGTGAACGACTTCCTCTTCCGGCATGCTCGGAAGGGCGACACCTTCCGCAAGCGGATTCCGCAGGCCGACAGGATCGATTTCGATCTTTTCGTGGGGCTGGACCTCTCGAGCCGCAGCAACCGGGTGGGGGGATTCGGTACGGGCACGTTCTACAACCCGAAGCATGCGACCGACAAGTACCTGCGGAACGTTCTCAAACCGTTCTCCACCAGCCTGCGTGCGTATGCCGACGCTTTGTACCCCGGTGGGGAGCGGTACGTCGACGTTGTGGCTCCCGCGAAGCGGCCGTGGCGATCGTACATGCCGGTACCCCTCGCCTTCGACAGCGAGGCGGCCGTGTTCGTGGGCTATGAGGCGTTGACGCTCGCAACGCTCTACGACGGCAGGACACGAGTGGACACACCTCTGGATCTGCCGGAGTCGGTGGCCTACGACCGGCTGGCCGGTCAGGCCCGGTCCGTGGCGGGGCTGATGATCAAGGCAGGCAACGACCCCGGCTTCTTCCAGGAAACTCGGCTTCATCTGACCGATCGGGGGCACCGCCTGTCGGGCCGCATCCTCTGGTTCGACCGGAACGTGGACTTCGCGCTGCCAAAGGTGCCTGTCCCAGGCGCCCTGGTCACCTACAAGCAGCCCGGACCGGTGAGCCTGGCCGGGGTGCGAACCCTGATGGTCGCACGGACCACGGACGGTCCCATCTACGAAGGCGCCACATCCCGTGGGGCGAAGTATGGACCCAACGAGGCGGTGGAGCAGACCGGACGGTTCGTGTTCGACATCGTGAGGAACCGGTGGGCCAACCAGATCCTGGCCTATGAGATCGACCAGGAGGGTCGGATCGTTTCGGCCCCCGACTTCGGGCGGGAGGGCGCGGGCCCGGACGGCAAGAGCGGCAAGTTCCCGCTGGAACAGGGCTACGGCTGGTGGGAGAACGAAATCATGGGCGTGCTGTTCCGGTGTGCGTCCCTGAGTCTGTTCGAAATCGTGGACTCCAGCTACCTGACGGCCCTGGACCATATGGTGGTGCTGGGGCAGGACAACAGCGAACCCCAGGAATACGGGTTTCGATACCTGGTCGACCAGGCCGGCAAGGAAGGTCAGGTCACCCAGGCGGCCGTGGTCTTCGCGCCGCCGGACGAGCGGATCAAGATCCTGATGAGCACGGGGCTCTTCGGGATCAAGTATCTTCTCATCAATGCCCCAGAGGAGCTGCTGACCGATCCGCTGGATCCGCTGCGGGTCGACCGGGATGCCCTCGGTCTTGCGGAAGGCAAAGGCTATGTGGCCGACGGAGGGGTCATGCGCCTGCCCTCATACCGCGCCGCTCGGGATATGTGGATCGTGGATGACGTCCGGATGAAGCAGCTGTCGCGGTACGGCGTTTCGAACGAGCGACTGTCGCGGCTGCACAGCAGGGCTCGCGAGTCGCTGCTGGAGGCCAAGCAGCACCTCGAGGCCCGGACCTACGATCGCTTCATCGCGGCCGCCAGAGAGGCCTGGGGTCTGGAGGCGAGGGGGTACCCGGAGGTGAAGGCGACGGCAAATGACACGGTGCGAGGGATCATCTTCTACTTCATTCTGCTGCTGCCGTTCTCGTTCTTCTGCGAGCGTCTCTTCCTGGGCTCGGTGGACATCCGGAACCGGATTATGGGATTCTCGGCCATCTTCCTGGCGATGTTCCTGGTGCTGCATCAGGTCCATCCCGCCTTCAGGCTTTCGGATTCGCCCTACATCATCCTCCTGGCCTTCGTGATCCTGGCGCTGGGTGGCATCGCGACCTGCATCGTTGTATCCAAGTTCACGGCCGAGGTGAAGAAGATGAAGCGGGCGGCCACAGGCGTGTACCAGGAGGATGTGGGCCGGATGTCGGCGACGATGGTCGCCTTCACCCTTGGGATCTCCAACCTGAGGAAGCGGCCGCTTCGCACGGGTCTCACCGCCGGCACGCTGACGCTTCTGACCTTCACTGTCCTTTCGTTCACGTCCATCCAGACCCAGCTGAGCTTCTACAAGCTTCCGCGCGACAACAGACCGCCCTACCAGGGAGGGATGATCCGGGACCGGAACTGGAGGGGCATGCAGCTGTCTGTACTGGACTACGTCAAGAGCCACTTCGGCAATACGGCGACTGTTGTGCCGCGCGCATTCTACATATCGCAGGCGAGAGGAGAGAGAGCCTACGTCGACTTCGTGGTATCGGAGACGGGCAGATGGTCCTTCGCCAACAGCTTGCTGGGTCTGGCGGCGGAAGAAACCGAGGTGATGGACGTCCAGGGACTGCTTAAGGCGGGCCGATGGTTCCGCAAGGGCGAGACGCAAGCCGTAATCCTTCCCGAGGAGATGGCAGCCCTGGTAGGGATTGACATCGCGGATGTGGGACGGGCGCGCCTCCGGATGCTCGGCGTGGAAATGACCGTCATCGGCATCATCGACTCGAAGGCGTTCGACCAACTCAAGGACATCGATGATGAACGCATGACGCCGGTCGATACGACGATGGAGACGGCCATCACCAGCGATCGACGGAACCTGAGCGACGACCCAAGGCTCTCGGCGTCTTCGCCGGTGGAACCGGCAACGCACATGGATGCCTGCAACACGATGGTACTCCCGTATGAGTTCCTGATGGAAATGGGAGGGACCCTTCGGTCGATTGCGCTTACGGACTTCCGAGATGCCCACGGCAATCCCCTGGATGAAATCAGGCCTCAGATCGAGGACTTCATGGCCCGTGTCTCTCTCACAATGTTCGTGGGGATCCGCGACCGGGTCACGGTCTACAGCTCCATCGGCTCGACGACCATGTCGGGAGTTTCGAACCTCGTCATACCTCTGGCGATCGCCGCGCTGATCGTGCTGAACACCATGATGGGCGCGGTCTATGAGCGATTCCGGGAGATCGGGATCTACTCATCCGTTGGGCTTGCGCCGAGCCATATCGCGGCGCTCTTCCTCGCAGAGGCGGCCGTGTTCGCCACCATCGGCGCAACCCTTGGCTACCTGATCGGCCAGACCATTGCCATGGTCCTCCACAGGCAGGGGGCGCTGGGGGGACTCTCGCTGAACTACTCGTCGCTGTC
>JASLMQ010000181.1 GCA_030746455.1 Candidatus Latescibacterota bacterium | reverse complement strand
GAGCACTGATCGTGTGCCACGTGTGGGGCAACCCCGCGGACATGGACCCGATCATGGAGTTGTGCCGGCCGAGGGGGATCGCCGTGATCGAGGACTGTTCGCACGCGCACGGCGCCACCCACAAGGGGAAGAAGGTGGGCTCCGTGGGCGATATCGGCTGCTTCAGCTGCCAGGGCGGCAAGCTCGTGGCCGCCGGAGAGGGTGGCGTTCTCACCACGGACAATCAGGAGCTGTACGAGCGCGCTATCCTGATGGGCCGCGCGGAGAAGCGGGCCGAGATCCGGGAGGACTCGTGGTCCAAGCAGTTCGCCTTCACCGGCGTCGGCTACAAGTTCCGGCCCCACCCGTTGGGCATCGCGATCGCCCGCGAGCAGCTCCGCCACCTGGATGAGATGAACGACATCCGCGACCGCAACGGCGCGGCCCTGGACAACGGGCTGGCCGACGTGGCCGACGTGGTGCCCCAGACAGTGCTGCCGGACTGCCGACGCGTGTACGCCTACCACTACATGCGCTACGACCCGGACCAGCTTGGCGGGGTGTCGATCGAGACCTTTCTGAAGGCGCTTGCCGCCGAGGGCGTGCGGACGGGTCGGATCGGATACGGGCGTCTGCACGGTCAGCCGCTGTTCACCGAGGGATTCCCCTACGGCACGGAGCGTACGGCCTTGACCGTGCTGGAGCAGAAGCCGCCCGAAATGGCAAACGGACCGCTGCCGACAACGGAACACCTGAGGGAGTACACCTTCTCGGCCGCGCCACGGCTGGAGATGGAGTGCCGCGAGCTGATCAATCAGTACCTGGAGGCCTACCACAAGGTGGCTTCGGCGGCGGACGAGCTACTGGCCTATGAGAAGGAGCACGGCGAGAAGGAGCCGAAGGCGCAGGTGAGTGGGCTGAGCGTGAATCCTGTTGACGCTCCCTCCCAAGGCGGCCGGGGGTAAACTGAGATTGGACCCCCCGGCCCACGCCTGCGACGCGTATTCGTACTCGGTGCGCGACGGAGTGGACGATTAGACGGCATATGGACCACCAGCGCGGGACACCCATTGCGGAAGCGGCGCCGATCGTCTCCGCAGTCCCTTGCTCCGGCGGGAGTGACGCGAAGGCCCTCCTGATGGAGTCTCTGGCTCTCGCCCGGCAGATCCGCGACAGCCAGGGCTACGGCTCGTGGGACAAGACGCTCGTGTTTCTGCGAACAGCGGCTGCGCTGCGGCTGCACGGTTTCCGTGCGGAGGCGCTCGAGCCCGGCCGATGCATGCGGAAGGAGCTGACGGTCGCCTAGTCGTGGAGCCACGGGATGTGGGATGGTGTGAGCGAATACCAGATCGCGCTGGATCTGCTTGCCAGCGGCAGAATCGAGACGGAACCGCTGATCACCCACCGCTTTCCGATGGACCGGATCGGCCAGGCTTTCGCCGCAGCCGACGACAAGGCCCGGTCGGGAGCGATCAAGGTGTTGGTGATCCCCTAACCCATCGACCTCAGGGGAATCGTCGCGCATACTCCAGGAGGACCTGAGTGAGGCACACCACGACGGAACCGCAACTCGCCGATGTCGCCGCCGGATCCCTGAAGGCCGGGATCTCCACGGCCGACATCACGCCCGAAGGCCCGGTCTACCTTGCCGGATTCGGCGGACGAAAGGAACGGTCGAGGGGGGTACACCGTCGCCTGACGGCCACGTGCGTCGTGTTCGACAACGGTGTCACGCGTGTGGCCTTCCTGGCGTGCGACCTCCTGCAGATCCGTGAGAACCATCTGGTGGACCTGCACGCGGCCGCCGAGAAAGCGGGAATACCGGCCCAGAACGTGATGGTCAACTGCTCCCACACACACTACGGCCCGGACTTCAGGCGCGAGGGGAACGACGACTATCAGGTGCTCTTCCCGGAGCGGACCTATCCTCTCTTGCAGGCGGCGGCGGACGACCTGCAGCCCGCGGTCCTCGACCACACGGTGGGTTCCTGCACGCTGGGCGTCAGTCGGCGTCAGATGGGCCCTGACGGCGATATCGGGTTCCGCCCCGAACCGCGCAAACCGATCGATCCCGATGTGCCGATCCTGAGGGTGCTCAGGCCGGACGGCGAGGTGCGGTCCGTGATCTTCGGTCACTCCTGTCACCCCACGACCGTGGGCGGGAACGAGTGGTACCTGGTGAGCACGGACTACCCGGGCTATGCGCGGGATTGGATCGCTGCGGCGTATCCCGGCTGTACGCCGGTCTTCCTTCAGGGCTGTGGCGCAGATGTGAAGCCCCGATACACGCGGCCGGACGAGAGCGGCTACGGCCGCTTCAACTATGTGCTCCTGGGTGCACTGGACACGGTCGCCGAGGTCGGCCACGAGCTCGGCCGAGCTGTTATGGCCGCGCTGATGGTGCCCCCACCCACGGTGCCGGCGGATGGTCCACCCTCCGTGGAAGAAAGGCTCGAGTCGCCCATCCAGCTGAGCGGGATCGTCGAGAAGGTGGAGACGCCGCCGAGGGATCCGGAGAAGAATCCCAACCAGATCTACATGGGGGCATGGCGGGTGGGCGACGTCTACTTTTTCGGAAGCCAGTGCGAAGTGGGCACCCAGGTCGGCCTGCGGATCAAGCGCGAGCTGGCGGGGACACGGATGTGGGCGAACGGCTACACCCATTGGGGAGGGGGGTACCTCATCGACGCCGCCTCCTATCCCGAGGGCGGCTACGAGATCAACGCGAGCGCGCACGGGCCGGCGACCGAGGACATCGTGGTCAGTACGGCGATACGATACGTTCACGCACTTGGGGCAGGGAAGACCGGGATCGGTCCGGTCGTTGAAGCCTGATATCAATGGTCATTCGAGGCGGCGAAACGCGCGCCAGGGAGATTGCGGCCTACCAGGGCACGGAGCCCGCTGTCTTCGCCGACATGATGACCCATCTCTTCGGCAAGGTCCAGGATGTGTATTGCGCGATGGACACGCTGGACGACCGAACGGTTGAAAACGTACCCGTGATCGGGAGCGGCCGGGTGGACGTGGAAGACACCTGGACGGCCACCATCCGCTTCAAGGACGGCCCCGTTGTCACCTGGGCGTATTCCAGAG
>JASLMQ010000180.1 GCA_030746455.1 Candidatus Latescibacterota bacterium | reverse complement strand
GTCGCGGGTTCGAGTCCCGTTTCCCGCTCCATTTTCTGCACGCAAGAGCCCGTTAAACGGATGTTTAACGGGCTTCCTCATTTTCGCGACACCGGTCCATGGACCCCGGACTCACACGCGCTTTCGAGGCACTACGCCTTCCCGAGCCCACACTGTGGGCCCCGGGACCTCACGGCCTGACCCCGGCGGTCAAGGGGATCCTTGAAGGCTACCGGGCCACCTACACCCACCGCTCGGCCCCCTACCGCGAGGTCTACGCGGAGGCCACGGACCTGCTCCGGGATCTGTTCAGCCTCCCTGACGGTTTCGTCCCCCTGGTCTTCGGCCACACCGCGAGCTACGGGTGGGAGATGGTCGCCGCAAACACGCCGGCGGAATACCGAACCCTGGGGATGGACCTTGGTGCCTTCTCCGGCAAGTGGCCCGACGTGTTCAGGCGACGTGGCAGATCGATCGAGGTACTCCGGGCCGAATGGGGCGAGGGCATCGAGATCGACCGGTGGGAGGCGGCCCTTCGCGGCGGCTGCGACCTCGCCCTTATCACTCACAACGAGACCTCCACGGGCGTCGCGCTGCCCGTGGAGGCCATGTGTGATACCGTCAGAGATGGTGCACCGGACGCCCTGATCGCCGTGGACGGTGTGAGCATTGCCGGCGCGATCGACCTGCGGTTCGACAATCTGCGGAGCGACTACTACTTCTGGAGCCTGCAGAAGGACTTCTGCCTGCCTGCCATCGGGTCGGTGATGGTCGTCTCGCCCCGGGCCATCGACATCGCCCGCCAGGTACTGGAGCGCGGCTACGTGCTCGATCTCGTAGAGTGGGTCGACAAGGCGGCCGACCGCCAGACGCCGATGACCGTTCCCGATCTGACCCTGCAGTGCCTGGTCGCCCGACTCCAGGAGATGCACAACGAGGGCGACGCGCGATTCCGACGCCACGAGGCGCTTGCACGGGCGCAGCGCGAGTGGGCACGAGGCCAAGGCCTGGAAGTGGTGGCGGCCGCCGGATACGAGAGCCCAACGGTCACCGCCATCCGGCTGCCCGAGGGCGTCCTCGGCTCCGATTTCGTCGCGACGGCCCAGGACCTTCTCAACGTCCAGCTGGCTCCGGGATACGGCCCGATGCGCGACACCGCCTTCCGAATCGCAGCGATGGGAACGACCTCCGAAGCGCACATGGCACAGGTCCTCGAAGGCCTCTCCCTCATCCTCCGCCACTGGGACTCGCTGAAGCCTTAGGCCCCAACCCAAGAGAACCCATGCCACCGTCCTCGATGGTGTGTCCCAACTGCCGAACGCTCATCAGCACCGAGGAGTCCCGCTGCCCGCACTGCGGGACCTACCGTCCGGGGCTGTGGGGCCTGGGCCCCGCGCTCACGCGGGTCTTCGGCTCCCAGATCGACGTCCTGGCCCTCATACCCACGGCGTGCATCGCTCTGTTCGCCCTGAGCCTGATGCTCGATATCCGTTCGGCCCTCAACACCCGCGGCGGACTCTTCGGCATGCTGCGTCCCGGCCAAAGCGCCCTGTACGTTCTGGGTATGACGGGCGGGGACGCAATCCGGGCCGGACACTGGTGGACCGTTGTCACCGCCACCTACCTTCACGGGGGCCTGCTTCACATCCTGTTCAACGTCCTATGGATCCGCCAGCTGGGGCCCGAGGTCGGCCGCCTCTACGGCCCCGCCCGGTACTTCATCATCTTCACGCTTGCTGGGGCCATCGGCTTCTTACTCTCCAACGCGGTGGGCAGGGCACCCACCATCGGGGCCTCGGGGGCCATCTTCGGCCTCTTCGCCGCCCTTATCGTCTACGGCCGATGGCACGGCGGCAGCATGATGTCGATGATGACGCGTCAGGTCTGGCAGTGGGCCATTTTGCTGTTCATCCTTGGCTTCTTTATGAGCCGGGTGAACAACCTAGCCCACCTTGGCGGCTTCATCGGGGGCTGGATCGCCTCTCGACTCCTCGTATCGGGCACGGTACGGGGCGAGGGCCGGGCAGCGATTCTGGTTGCACTGGCCCTGCTGGCCTTCACCGCCCTGGCCTTCGGCCTGTCGATCTTCCACAACAGGGCCCTGCTCCTCCCCGGCTGACCCGATCTCAAAGCCGTCGCCCCGACCCGTCCCAGGGGCGAAGCCCCTCCCCCTTCCCCTCCACCCACTCCGGCCGCAGTACCACGTGGTCGATGGTCGTGCGGTTGTTCGTGAACGAGATGTGCAGCCGTCCGTCGCGCGACTGGATGATGGCCGGGTAGTGGAACTGACCCTCCCCCGTGACCAGGTCCCTCACGTGCGGCCACGACCGGCCCTCGTCTTCGCTCAGGGCGAGGGTCAACGGGTTCCGCTCGCGGTCGCTGTGATTCCACACCAGCGCGAGTCGCCCGTCATCGAGCCGGGCCGCGTCCAGGGCGGCGAAGGGCGACGGCAGGTCCGTCAGCTCCGCCGGCGTCCAGGTCCGGCCCGCGTCCTCGGAGATGCTTCGGAGCACCCGCCCTTGTCGTCCCGACGGCCGCAGGAGCGCGAGGACAGAGCCGTCAGACCGTTGCACCAATGAGGGATGTTGATTCGGCTCCCCCGGGATCCGGCCGACTTCCTGCCAGCTCGATCCGTCGTCCGAGCTGCTCCAGACGCGCGAGGCCCCGTCTTTGTACTCCGTACCGAAGAGCCACTCGCCGGATGCCAGCTGTGTCGGCTTGCATCTCGGTACGTGCCCAAGCTGGTCCTCAAGCATGGAGACATCCGACCAGGTCTCGCCTCGGTCGCCAGACGTCTTCATCCTCAGATCGCAGGTCACCCACCGAACGCCCGATCCCGCCGGCCCATCCAGCTTGCCGTGCAT
>JASLMQ010000179.1 GCA_030746455.1 Candidatus Latescibacterota bacterium | reverse complement strand
GCTTGAAAACGATAGCCCGAATTGCTTACCTTCTTCCACGGTAGCCTCCCAAGTGTCGTGGTTAACTCACTGTCCTAAAATAGGACATTCCTGACACTTGTACAAGGGGCTACCACTATTTTTGTGAATAATCTAGGCTAGGTGTCGAGGATGGAGAATATGGACATTAGCATGCGCATCACTGCACTTGAGCTGAAAGTCCTGCCCAATCTGGTGGTGGTGACGGCGAGGACCGACGCCGGCATCGAAGGCCATGGTTTCGCCCAGAAAGGGCTTTCTGTAGCCCAGGCAATCGCCGACACGGTTCGCCCCCATGTGATCGGAGAGGATCCCTTCGACTATGAGAAGATCTGGCACAAGATGCTCGATGCGGATCGCTGGGGCGGGCTCACACCGATCAACGCCTACGGGGCAGTTGATGTCGCCCTGTGGGACATCATGGGCAAGGCCGCGGGCAAGCCGATCTACAAGCTCCTGGGCGGATATCGGGACCGCGTCAAAGCCTATGACACCACAGGACCCGTCGATGACGTCGACCGCCAGGTAGAGTTGGCCTTGGCAGCGAAGGAGGCCGGCTTTTCCGCATACAAGCTGCATCCCAAGGCCGGCTATGACGGCGACCTGGCCCAGTGCCGTGCCGTGCGAGAGGCGGTCGGGCCCGACATGGTGCTGATGTCCGACCCGGTGGCCGCCTACAACCATCAGCAGGCCCTGCGCATGGGCCGCGAGCTCGAGAGGCTGAATTACCACTGGTTCGAGGAACCCCTGATGGATCCCGACATCGAGGGCTACGTCGAGCTCACCCGGCGTCTCGAGATCCCGGTTATTGGCACCGAATGGGGACAGGGCGGCGTCTGGGGTGTCTACAGCGTGCCGCAGTACCTGATCCGGCGCGCCGTCGACATCGTACGCTCGGATGTGTCGTGGAAGGGCGGCATCACCGGTCTGCTGAAGACGTTCCACCTGTGCGAGGCCTTCGGCTTCAACTGCGAAGTGCACACCGCCATGATGTCGCTGATGGATCACGCCAACCTGCACGTCATCTGCTCGCGCAAGAACTGCGAGTGGTTCGAATACGCCGGCTCCCTGACCGAGGGCATCGGCTTTGGGATCAAGCAACCCATCAAAGTAGACGCCGACGGCTGCGTGGCGCCGACCGGCGCCCTGGGCCTCGGGGTGGACCTGGACTGGGACCAGATCGATCCGCAGATCGTCGCCGAGCTTTGAGTTCTAGACTTCTGTTCTTCTTCGTGATCTTCGTGATCTTCGTGTCTTCGTGGTCTACGCTCTCGAGTGCGTCGCTGAACTGAGGAGATGAATCCGCTCATGGAACGCTCAGGAGACTATACAGCCCTCCACGTGGACCGCGACCGGCTCTGGTCGCACGCGACAGCCCTTTGTGTGGACATCGGCGCGCGCCTGAGCGGAACCCCACAAAGCGAACGCGCCATCGAGTACATCGCCGACCACTTCCGGAAATGCGGCGCAGAGGTCGAACTGCAGGAGTATCCGTGCCCAAGCTGGGAGCACGAGTCGGCGGAGCTTTCCCTGCTGTGTACAGGCGATCCGAAGTCGCTGCCCGTATTCGGCCAGACCTTCACCGAAGCGTGCGATCTCGAGGGCGTCCTTGTCGGCATCACCCGGGAGGAGGAGCTGGAGTTCGCGCCCGACCTGGAGGGCAAGGTGCTGGTCCTGCACGGCAGGTTGGCGACGAGCCTGGCGGCGGACCGCAACCCGAGGGTGCTTTCGATCGAAAGCCGTCGGCCGGCGGGCAGCGCTCTCCCCCTACCCACGCCTTTGAATCCTTCGCGTATTTCGCGTCTTTCGTAGTTGCGGTCCTGGCTCACCATAGACGACTCTAGCCCTCACGAGCAATCCGCAGAAGGAGCCATCACCATGCCCAATCCCGATGCATCCCTACCCATCGACGCCCGCCTCTACGCCTTCAGGAACTACCAGAGCGTCTTCCCGATGCCCGACTGGGGCACCCTCGCGGAATGGAAACGCCAGCGCGTGAAGATCCGCCGCCACCTGAGGCTGTCTGCGGGGCTCAACGACCAGACCGATGCGTTCAAGGCGAAGGGACGCGTCATCAAGACCTTCGAGCACGATGGGATCACGGTCGAGAACATCCGGATCGAGACGCTGCCCGGCCTCTACGTAATGGGCAATCTCTATCGGCCGTCCAAAGCAAGAGGGAGGCTACCCCTCGTGCTCAACCCACACGGG
>JASLMQ010000178.1 GCA_030746455.1 Candidatus Latescibacterota bacterium | reverse complement strand
GGTCCGTAGGTCTCCGTGACCGCCTCGGGTTCGCTCTTGTGTCCCCGGTAGAGGATACCGTCGGGCCTGGCGTTGATGAACACGCCCTCGGTTCCGTAGAGAATCAGGTTGTGCAACGCCGGCCGCTGTGCGGCCATGTTGGTCATCGCCTTACCCACGCACCCATTCTGGAAACGGAGCACCGCGAGCATGCAGTCGGGCGACTGCGCCTCCGCCTCGGAGAGCACACCGTACGTCGAGTAGCAGAACGCCTCCTCGATATCCCCAATCAGCCACAGAAGGATGTCGATCAGGTGTACGCCACCGCCTGTCATCACGCTGTGACGGTGCGGGCCTCGCCAGCCCGAGCGGATCAGATCCAGCGTGTTGTGAACGTAATCTCCCTCGGCCGCGTAGATGCGGCCCAGGACCCCCTCGTCCACCAGCTGCTTGACGCGCTCGAACCTCGGGTAGAACCGCAGCACATTGTTGACCCCCAGCTTCAGGCCCGTCTCATCAACCGTCCGAACCATTTCCCTCGCCTCGGGGAGCGTGGGGGCCATCGGCTTCTCGCACAGCACGTGCTTGCCCGCGCGCATGGCCTCGATGCTCATCTCCGGATGGAGGTGATCGGGCGAGGCCACGCTGACCAGTCCCAGGTCATCGCGGCCCACGACCTCACGCCACTCGGTCGTCGTTTCCTCCACCCCGAGCTCCGCCGCCCTTTCCGCAAGACGCGCTTCATCGGTGTCGCAAAGCACGATCTTGCTCACACGCGGATCATCCAGCAGCCCTTTGGCGTGCCCGCGACCCACGCCTGCGCCGATGATGCCTACGCCGATCGGATCCATTCTCGTCTCCAGAATCGGGATCAACCCTCGTGGACAGCGTCCTGCCAGTCCAGGCTTTCGAAGAGGCAGCCCAGATCGTCGGGAACGGGGGCCCTGATGGTCATCTCCACCTGCTTGTATGGGTGCACGAAGGCTAAATCCGTGGCCATCAGGAGCAGCCGATCCACGCCGAGATGTTCTCGGATGAAGCGGTTCTGCGCACTGTCGCCGTGGTTGGTGTCACCTGCGACGGGATGGGAGATGTGCGAGAAGTGTCGTCGGATCTGATGCATCCGTCCGGTGTGCGGAACCGCGCGCACGAGCGAGAACCGGGCAGTGGGGTGAGGCCCCATAGGGATTGGCAGCTCCGAGGTCGCCTTCCGCGTGTAGGCCGTAACGGCCTCGACCGGCTGCTTGCTCTTGTCTTCCCGCAGCGGATGGTCGATGCGCCCACTCTCGGGCGCGAAGCCCCGCACCACGGCCAGGTAGCCCTTGGTCACCTCTCGCTGCTCGAAGACCCGGCACATCTTCCGGGCAGCCTCGGGATTGAGCGCGAACAACAAAACCCCCGACGTCGGCCGATCAAGCCGGTGGACCGGATAGACCCGCCTGCCCAGCTGGTCGCGCAGCCGGGGCATGCAGCTGGCCGCCCGCCGGTCCAGCTGGGACGGGTGAACGAACAGCCCGCTGGGCTTGTTGACGGCGGCATAGTACCCGTCGCGATAGAGTATCTCCAGCATACCTTGACCGATGGGAGAGACCACAGACGACAGACGACGGACGACGGCCAAGAACGGATGTGTCCGTGGTCTGTGGTCTATCGTCCGTGGTCCGGTATCTCGATCTTCCGCTTCTCTTCGTCCGGATGCTGCCGATACAGGATCGCGACATGCCCGACCATCCCCACGGGGTGGCTCCTGGTCTTCTGCGCGATCTCCTGGTGGAGCGCCTTCTTCTCCGTCTTGTGCTCGAGGAACCTCACCTTGATCAGCTCATGGGCGCCGAGGGCCTGATCGACCGCTTCGACAAGGCCCTCCGTGACGCCGTCCCTCCCGACGTGCACCACCGGTTGTAGGTGGTGCGCCAGGCTTCTCAGATAGGTCCTCTGCGAACCCTTCAGTGTCGCCATCGCCAGTTCCTGGTAGTTCGATCGTCCACGATGGCCCCGGTCTGTGATCCGGTGCCTGGGCCTATCACCATCCCGCCTGTCGCAGTTTTCGCGTCTGGAGCCTGTCCCGGATGGAATCACAGTAATACTCAGACAGTGGATTGGCCGCATCCGGGACGCTCTTCGTAGTTGCGGTGTACCTCAGTGAAGGCAGACGGATGTAGGCCGCTACTTGACCTCTAAGAGCTCGATATCGAAGATCAGCACCGAGTGCGGGCCGATGTGGGGCCCCTGCCGACGCTCCCCATAGGCGAGCTCCGAGGGGATGAAGACCTCCCACTTGGCCCCCTCCTTCATCAGTTGCAGAACTTCGCCCCATCCACGAATCACCCGATTGAGCTGGAAGGTGGCCGGCTCGCCGCGCTTGTATGAGCTGTCGAATTCCGTGCCATCGATCACCCGGCCGCGGTAGTGGACCACCACCGTGTTCGAGGGTGAGGGCGAAGCCCCGGTGCCTGCCTTGACCACCCTGTACTGAAGGCCCGAGGACGTCGTCGTCACGCCCGGCTTGTTCTTGTTCTCCGCCAGGAAGGCAGCGCCGATCGACTGGTTCTCCAGACCCAGCTTGCTGTCCTCGGACGCCTTCTGCATGGCGTTCGCTTTCTCCTCGCTCTGCCTCCTCGTGTTGAAGGTCGTCAGCACCTCCTCCATTTCCGCATCGGTCATCAGGCCGCCATCACCCACAAGGGCATCCTTCACCCCTTTGGCGACGACCTTCGGGTTCAGGGGCATGGGCTGGGCCTTGAGAAGGCGATCGATGTTCTGGCCAAACTTGTATCCGAGGCTGTAGCCGGCCCTCTCGGCCTCGGACTTGAGCGTGGTCAGTTCTTCTTGCCCGGCGTGACATCCCGCCAGGCCCATCAGGAGTATCGCGACCAGCCTCATTCTCATCACTGTATCCTCCTGCATCGGGTATGCCCGGTCCGGGCAGGCCTCTCCTGCGCTCAACCTCGGGGGTCGAATTCAAAAGCCAATGTGAGGCCAGATGGCCCGGCAACGCCCGGAGGAGTCAACGGCAATCCCCACAGAGAACCTCGGAATGAACCGGTCTATACAGTTGTGTCGACACCGCCTCCCTTCAGGTCAGTACGGCAATGACAATCACTTCACCTCGAGCAACTCGGTCTCGAAGATCAACACCGCGTTGGGACCGACATCCGGCTTCAGCCCACTGCGTCCATAGGCCAGCGGCGAGGGAACGACGACCTCCCATTTTGCGCCCTCCCGCATCAGCTGAAGGGCCTCCGTCCACCCGTCGATCACCCGGTTCACCCTGAAGGTCGTCGGCTCCCCCCGCTCGTACGAGCTGTCGAATTCCTTCCCGTCGATCAGACGGCCCCGGTAGTGCAGCACCACCGTTCCCGTGGCCGTGGGGGACTTCCCCGTGCCGGGCCTCATCACCCTGTACTGCAGGCCACTCGAAGTGGTCTCCACGCCTGACCTGGCCCTGTTCCTCGCCAGAAAGGCCTCGCCGTCACGCTTGTTCTTCTCAGCCTGCGCCTTGTAGATCTCGTCCCTCTCCCTCACCGCCCGTTTCTGCTCCAGCTGCCTCTTCCTGTGGTACTCGGTAACCAACTTCCTCATCTCGATATCGGTCAGCCTGGCGTCCCCCCCCGCCAGCGCATCTCTCAAGCCCAGTGCGACGAGGTCACGGTCAACATCCACAGCCCGGGTGACCAGCTGACTTTCCGCATTCTTTCCCAGGTTATAGCCCAGGGCATAGCTGATCTTCTGGTCTCCCGTTTCCAGTTTCTCGGCTTCCTGTTCAGCGGCGCAACCCAGCAGAAGGACGCATAGGACGATGCGGGCTACTCTCTTCATTGCCAGCTCCTTGCTATCGTACAAGACGTTCAGTGGCGGTCTCAGCCCAGCGCAATCGTGTGCACGAACATCTGCTCGCCGATGGGCTGGGTCTGGACGGCCCAGTCGCCTTCGGGACCGATCACGCCGCTTGGCGCCGAGCAGGGAATGTCGGTGGGGTGGCAGTTGTCGACCGTGACGATCCAGAGCCGTCCGACCATGGCCCGCACCCTGAGGTTCGTCTCGTGAAACGGCCAGTACACCTCGCGCGAGTGGGCGCCCCCGTCCCGTCCGCCGTTCACCGCGTGGAAGACGATCCGTGCGCCCAGTTCGGCCAGCTGTTGCGTCAGGTGGGGATCCGGAACCGGGGTGCAGCCCGGGTTTGCCCAGAGGTCGTTGCACACCAGCCCCCCTACTGCGATTCCGGCCAGGCGGAAGGTGCTCAGCGGTGTCACCGCGTAGTGGTTGATCTCACCCTTGGGCGGATCCGTCAGGGAGCCACATCGGAGCGTCTTGCTGTGGAAGCCGAGAAGCGCGCCCTCGCGATCGTAGAAACGGATCTGGTTGTAGCAGCGTCCGTCTCCAGGTTCCACGAAGCAGGTACCCAGGGCAAGCCCCACGCCCCTGGACCTGGCCTGGGCCGTAACGGCCTCCAGTGCCGCCATCACCCGGGAAGGGTCGAACTCATGGGTGTAGCCGCTCAGCGAGCCCTCGGGCGTCAGCAGGACATCGGCACGCTCGTCCGCGGCGAACGCGATGGCTCGCTGGATCGTCTCCGCGTTCCGATCAATGTCATCGGTAACGGCCATCTGAGCGCCGGCCACGCGAATCCGGTCAGCCATGCATTCCCTCGCTTCCTGTG
>JASLMQ010000177.1 GCA_030746455.1 Candidatus Latescibacterota bacterium | reverse complement strand
CCAACGGTGTCTCAGACACTATGATTGGCCGCCCATCGCTCAGGCCTCACGCTTCTGCTGACCATCGTGCTGCACGCCGCGCTCGGCTTGGCACATCTCACACTAAACGGGCGCCTCAGCGCCAAGTTCATGAATAGTCCTGGCTAGACGTGCTCGCCGCTCACCGCCTCGCTCAGCTCAGCCAGAATGACATCCGCACCCGTGTGGTCCTGGTGTTCCGTGAAGAAGTTCGGCACCGCGATCACCGTCATTCCAGCTCCTTTTGCGGCACGGACACCCGCCTCGCTGTCTTCGAACACGACGCACCGCTCGGGCTGGGTGCCAAGGCGCTCAGCCGCCAGGAGGTAGATGTCGGGGGCGGGCTTGATCTGCTCGACATCGCTGCCTGAAAGGATGGCGACGAACACCTCGTCCAGCGACTCTACATCGCTCAACCGAGACAATAACCCGTTCTGCAGCGTCGTCTCCATTCGGGCCCGCTCGGTGGATGACGCGATGCCCAGAAGGTATCCCCGTCTCCTTACGTGCGCCAGGAGATCCAGTATCCCTGGCATCAGCGGCACCCCGTCCGGGTCCGATATGGCCTCTTCGAACCGGCCCATCCATGCCCCACAGATGAACTCCGGAGAGACATCCAGACCGTACTCTTCCACCGCGTATTCGCAGTTTTGTGCAACCGGGTGTCCCACGCAGACCGTGTAGTCGCGCCGCGTCAACGACACCCCGTACACCCCGAGGGTCTCGTTGAAGGTCCGGCAGTAGATCTCCTCCGTATCGACGATCAGGCCGTCCACATCGAAAATCACGGCCTCGTACATTGGCTCTCTCGCAGCCTCCCCCATTCACTCTCCCATCAAGTGGTAGGATTCTGATCTTCCATTTTCAATCCGGATACACAATCGCGCTGTTGTACGGTATGATGATCGGCTGGGGCCCATCGTCGGGGAACATCTCCGCCCACGGCTCCGGATCGTAGTCGCGCTTGACGAAGCACCTGTAGTGCGAAGGCACGGCAGCCTTGAGGCCGAGCTTCAGGGCCATCTCGACCGATCCCGAGAAGTAGGGAAACTCACCCTCGGTGGGATGGGTCGTGAGAAGCCCGATGTGGGGCTGATGGGCGGTGATCGCCCTAATCAGGTCATCGTGGTCCGCAAAGGTGTTGATGGCGTCTCCCGTGATGTAGACACGGACACGGCCGACCTCCACCACGTATCCCAGGTGCTGGACGTTTGGGGGATCGATATCCGCCTTCGGGTCACCATCCGGCGGCTTGGACCAGACGGCATGCGCCGACATCGGCCCGAGTGTCGCGCTGTCCCCCGCCGTGACCGTGGTGGTCAGGCCGGCCGGGATGCCGTTCTCCTGCAGGTTTGCGACACTCTCGGGTGGACCGATGTACCGGCACGTGGGAAACGCCGCGTGGATCCGTAGCAGCGACTCGATGCACGTGTGATCGCCGTGGTCGTGTGTGAGTAAGACGAAGTCGGTCTTCAGGGCGCCCTCGTCCAGGGGCGGCTCCGCGTGGACGAACCGGTCGGAAGGACGCTCCAGAGGGAAGTACGGGTCCACCTGAACGATCGGGCCGGAGGGGTGCTTCAGGGCGTAGGAATTCTGGCCGAACCAGTGGATGCCGACCTTGCCTTCGGGTACCGCGAGGGCCTGGAAGGGGTGCATAGGGACCTCCTCATACGATTTGCTGTCGCGTTCCGGTCGAATGGGTAGAATGTCCTGACTCGTTCATTGGATGTCAAGTGGTTTCGCTGGATCGGGATCCTCACTGCCTTGCACGAGCCGTCTGCAACGGCTATATTGGCCTGCGGGGATGCCCCCCCACGCGGTGGACTCGGACAATCGCCTTCGGGAACTCGACCGGATGGACCACAGGGAATCATCGGGCAATCGACCCATGTCTCTCAAGACGCGCCACGGCGAGCTCGAGCTGCCGACCTTCCTGCCGGACGGCACCCGGGGGGTCGTGAGGACCCTGGACGCAAGCGATCTGGCCGATTGCGGGGTCAGCGCCTTGATGGTGAACGCGCTACACCTTTCCGCGCACCCCGGAGCATCCCTGATCCACCAGGTGGGCGGCATCCATCGCTTCATCGGCTGGGACCGTCCGATCGCCTCCGACTCTGGCGGGTTCCAGGTGCTGTCGCTCATTGGCGCCGATCCGAAGGGCGGGCGCGTCACCGATGAGGGCTTCACCTATCGCCTGGACAGAGGAGCCAAGAAGAGGAGTCTCACCCCCGAGGCCTGCATCCGGAAGCAGATGCAGATGGGTGCCGATATCCTGTTCTGTCTGGATCATTGCACCCACCCGAAAGAGAGCCAGGATGCGCAGGCCCAGAGCGTGGATCGCACCATCGAGTGGGCACGCCGCTGCAAGGCCGAGTTTGCCCGGCGGATGGATCGACATCCTCCGGATGCTATCCCCCCGCGCCTGTTCGCCGTGATCCAGGGGGGCGATAGCCGGGACCTTCGGGCACGGTGCTCCGAGGCGCTGCTGGAGATCGGTTTCGACGGCTACGGCTACGGCGGGTGGCCAATCGATCAGGACGGGCGCCTGGTCGAGAGCGTGGGCCACGTCGCCGAGATGGTCCCTAAAGACATCCCCTCATTCGCGCTGGGCATCGGGAAGCCCGAGAACCTCCTCTCCGCCTTCGCCGCGGGCTACCGGCTGTTCGACTGTGCGCTGCCCACCCGGGATGCCCGGCGCCAGCGGCTCTACACGCTCGAGCGCCCGCTCGCGGAGGTCCAACCCGGAGACGGCAGGTGGTATCGGTACCTCTATGTCGGCGACGAGCGGTACGCCCGCGATGCAGACCCCGTGGATGGGAGCTGCGACTGCCTCTGTTGCAGCCGGTACAGCCGGGCCTACCTGCATCACCTCTTTCAGATCGGTGAGGGCTCGGCCTTCCGACTGGCCACGGCCCACAACCTTCGGTTCTACACGCGTCTGATGGAACACCTGAGGACACGGGTCGTGATCCCGCCGGGAGGGGAGAACCGTTGAAGGCCAACGTCCCACGTCAGGACATCGTGTCCGCGCTCAGGCGCGCCCGGAAATACCGCCACCTGTGCGAGGACACGTTGGACCGAATCGCGGAGTGGGCCCTGGAACGGCACCCCGGATCGCGGGAGGCTCTCAAGGCCGCCAAGCGGAAGCTCCATCAGATCTATGGCGCCTACCTGGAAGGGACCGACCACGAGCAGATCGACGCCCTCGTCCGGGATCTGGATCCGAACGCCTCCGACGCGCAGATACGATCAACGTGCGAAGATGTCCTGGGCGGCCATGCCTCCACGGCGGAGCGGCTCGGGATCATGGCCGACCTCTACCCGGCCCTCTTGGCCGAAATTGGGAGCCCTCGGCGGCTCCTGGACCTTTGCTGCGGCCTCAATCCCTTCTCCCTGCCCTGGATGGGGTTGGACCCGGCGACGTCGTACCGCGCGATCGACATCGACCAAAGCCTCGTCTCGTCGATCAACCGGTTCCTCGAAGCCCTCGGTCGCCCGGCGACTGCGGAGTGCAGGGATGTCGTCACCCGCGGCCTGTCCGACGAGAGCGACGCAGTGCTCCTGCTCAAATCCGTTCCGTGCCTGGAGCAGCAGGAGAAGGGCTGTGCGACCCGCATCCTCCAGGGGCTTCGTGCGCGACAGCTGGTCGTGTCGTTCCCGACCGGTTCCCTGGGAGGCCGGGCCAGGGGTATGGCGCAGCACTACGAGGGTCTCGCCAACAGGATGGCAGAGGATCTGGGGACCTCAATCAGGTCGCTGACCTATCCGGGCGAAACCTTCTTTGTGCTCACGCGGTCACACTGAATGAGGGCCCGGCTGCGCGGGGGTGATGGGGCTTCCGAGGCGAATCCGTATAACCGCTTGCATATCAGGCTGTTACGCGAAGAACTGTGCTGGGCTATGCGTGCGGGCAGACCGGGAGTTTTCCCTTGACAACCTACTGACTATACTATAAATTATCACGTCTTTCCTAGTATTTCCACCGAACCCTTTGCCCGAGGAGATCCTACGGGACGAATTCACGCCACCTGATGCTTTGCTGAATTCGGCGCGCAAAAGGTAGGTGGCGCGTCTTTTTGTTTTCTTAAGTAGGCTGATGGGACAGAGCGATTCCATAGAACACGGCGGCAATATCACCGTTACCTTGCCCGACGGGTCCACGAAGGACTACCCCGCAGGAACGACGGTGCTGCAGGTGGCGGAGTCCATCGGTGCCGGCCTGGCGCGTGCATCCCTGGCGGGAAAGGTCGATGGCCAGCCTGTTGACCTGAGTCACGCCCTGCAAGCAGATGCCGCTGTAGAGTTGCTCACCTTCGCCAATGACGAGGGCAAGGAGGTCTACTGGCACAGCACGGCCCACGTGATGGCGCAGGCCGTCCAGGACCTCTTTCCGGACGCCAAGGTCACGATCGGTCCCCCGATCGAGACCGGTTTCTACTACGACTTCGATGTGGAGCTCCCCTTCACGCCGGACCAACTCGAGAAGATCGAGGCCCGGATGGGTGAGATCATCGAGGCCGACCAATCCTTCGAGCGCGAAGAGACCTCGAGGGACGAGGCGATCCGCATCTTCGAGGAGATGGGCGAGTCCTACAAGGTCGAGATCCTCAACGAGATCGAGCCCGGAGAGCGGATCACGCTCTACCAGAACGCCGGCAAGTGGCGAGACCTCTGCCGGGGGCCCCACCTTCCCGCCACCGGACGCATCAAGGCCTGCAAGCTTCTCAGCGCTTCGGGTGCCTACTGGCGGGGAGACGAATCGAACAAGATGCTGCAGCGGATCTACGGGATCTCCTTCCCGAACAAGAAGGAGCTCAAGGCGCACCTGGATCGGCTTGAGGAAGCGAAGCGCAGAGACCATCGGCTCCTTGGCCAGCAGCTGGACCTCTTCTCGATCGCCGACAACGTGGGTCCTGGGCTGGTGCTTTGGCATCCGAAGGGGGCGCGGATACGGACCGAGATAGAGGACTTCTGGCGGGAGGCGCATTTCGAAGGCGGCTACGAGCTGGTCGGCTCACCGCACATTGGCAAAGCTCAGCTCTGGGAGACCAGCGGACACCTGGACTTCTACCAGGAGAACATGTACGCCCCGATGGACATCGACGGGCAGGAGTACTTCGCCAAGCCGATGAACTGCCCGTTCCACAGCATGATCTACAAGAACCGGCTTCGCAGCTACCGGGAGCTCCCTCTCCGATGGGCCGAGATGGGTACCGTCTACCGCTACGAGCGAGCCGGAGTGCTTCACGGACTATTGCGGGTACGGGGCTTCACCCAGGACGATGCCCACATCTTCTGCCGGCCTGACCAGGTCGAGGAGGAGATTGCCCGCGCGATCGATTTCACCCTCTACATCCTGAAGTCATTCGGATTCAGCGACTACAAGGTCTACATCTCGACCCGGCCGGAGAAGTACGTCGGGGATCTGGCGGACTGGGAGCGCGCCACGGATGCCTTGAGGAAGGCAGTCGATTCCAGGGGACTACCCCACGAGGACGACGAGGGCGGCGGGGTGTTCTACGGCCCCAAGATCGACGTCAAGATCAGGGACGCCCTTGACCGCGAA
>JASLMQ010000176.1 GCA_030746455.1 Candidatus Latescibacterota bacterium | reverse complement strand
TGTCCCGCACGAATCCCGACCGGTCGAATCCCCTCGGCGTGAACATGCGGTCATAAGGCGGGGTCGGGTTGTAGGGCAGGTGGAGGTTCCGGTAATGGTAGTAGAGGAAGAAGGTGCTGTCCTGGTAGGCCTCGAGCGCCTTGAAGAGGACCTCGTCGCCGCTGGGAAGGTATCGGTCGCGCTCAGGATAGGTCGCCGTGAGCCCGAGGTTCTGGAAGTTAGGCAGGGAGGACAGGTAGAGGATATCAGGCGCGGCGTAGCCAGCCTCCCGCAGTAGGGTGGCCATGGTCGGCGTTCCCTTACGCAGCGCCTTGCCGCGCACGTCGACCCCATGCGTGGGCGCCCAGAGGCCGGTGAGCCCGGAGAGCAAACCGGGCGTCGTCCACGAGGAAGACGATATGGCGTCCGTGAACACCACGCCGTCCTCCGCGAGCCTGTCCAGCGCTGGGGTCGTGTTCCGGCCGTAGCCGTAGACCCCGATGTGATCGGGCCGGAACGTATCCACCGTAATCAGCAGTACATTCGGCTTCTGGGCAGGGGCACGCACCGGTACCGCGATCAGACACAGGATAGCGGCACACGCCTGCAGGAGAAACCGATTGTGGATGGCTCGGCGTACGGCCATTGCGGATCCGACCAAGGGAATGGGCCAAGCGAGGGGAAGGCGATCACGATGTGATTGGAGTCTGAGGCACCAGGATGCTGAGAGGGGGTGGCAATCAAGAGTCTCGGTATCTCAGTACCGTGACAGGGGAAACCCGGCAAAGGGAGTAGGCCGGTTCAGTCTTCTCACGTCTCACGCCTGGCCTCCGAAGCTGGCACCGCCAGCGAAGGAGGGTCTGACGTCTCACCGACTCCCGGCCATCGATCCGCAGAGAGTCCAGATCCATGGTCCCATCGAACTAGATCTACTCATACCGTATCGCCTCCACGGGATCCAGCGATGCAGCATCACGCGCCGGGAAGCGAGTGAACAGATAGCACAGCAGAAGGGCCGAGAAGGAGATCAGCAGGAAGTCCCAGATCTGCATCTCCACAGGTAGGGCGTTGATGATGTAGACCTCGCCAGGGAGCTTGATGAGCTCGTATCGCTGCTGCAGCCAGCACACCAGGAATCCGGTCGCGTCTCCCAGCAGCACACCAGTGGCCCCCACCGAGAGCCCCTCCATCGTGAAGATCTTCGCGATGCTCTGTGGCGTGGCGCCCATCGCCTTGAGAATGCCGATTTCCCGCCGACGCTCCGATACGCTCATCGTCAGAATGCTGATGATGTTGAACCCCGCGACCGTTACGATCAGGCTGAGGGCGATGAAGAAGAACCACTTCTCCAGGCGGATCCATACATACAGATTGCCGTGCTCCGACATCCACGAAGAGGGGAACACGTCGGGGAAGGTTTCGCGCAAGACCTCCCGGAGGTCGCGGCTTACACGCCCGGCCTGGAAGGGATCGTGCAGCCGGAGCCTCACCCCCGTGACCACGTCGCCCCATTCCAGATCCCTTTGTACCGCGGTGAGGGAGATGAACACGAGACCAGAATCGAACTCGTAGTAGCCGGTGTTGAAGATCCCCGTCACCACGTACTTGCGCAGCGGCGGTGGCTGGAACGCCATCTTGCCTTTCGGGAAGATCCCGAGGTGGATCTCGGATCCGAGCATGGCACCCAGCTTGTCCGCCAGGACGTATCCGATCAGAATGCCGTCGGCCCGCTTGCCCTCTGCCTCTCTGGGCAGGAGGTCCACCTCACCCGCCCAGAGATGGTTGCTCAGGTCGCTCGTGTGAACGAGCCGGTCCGCATCGACGCCCCGAACCATCGCAGGGGAGTTGAGCAAACTGCCGGTGGGCCCTCGGCGCAACATATATCCCTCGGCCTGAATGAACGCCGAGGCCCCCGCCACCTCCGGGTGCGCCTCGAGCGTACGCACCAGGGCGTCGTACCCATCGATGCGCTCCTCATAGGCCCGGCGCACGGTGATATGCGCGTTCACGCCAAGGAGACGGTTCCAGATCATCCCGGAGAAGCCGTTCATGACCGACAGCACGATCGCGAGCGCGGCCACCCCGATCGCCACGCCAAGGGCGCCGATCACGGCCGTGAACGACACGCGCCTCCGCTTGCGCATCGAGCGAAGGTGCCTTCGTGCAATCATCACCTCGTAGGACATCGGTCTTCTTCTCCGGTAATCCCGCTAAGTGTAGGCCTGCCCGCGAGGCCCCGTTCCGTGGATCTCTTCGCCGTTCTGCTGCATCGCCTCCCGCACGCCAGCCTCGAAACGCCTTGGCGCGAAATCAAGATCACGCATTGCCTGCGAGACGTCGTACGCCCGGTCCTCCCCCATCCGTTGGATCTGGTCGGCCGCCACCCGGGCGGAATGAGAGATGACCCCACAGCCGCGCATCACGGGCAGAGCCACGCAGATGGGGACGGGGACCCTGAGCACTCGCCTTCCCACCAGCCGGCAGAGCGTGTCGACCATCGCCCGGTACGGCATGGCATCCCTGCCCGCCACATCGTAGGCCCTGCCTGACGTCTCGTCCCGCTGTGATGCCGACACCACGGCATCCACGACATCGTCCACGTACACGGGCTGGACCAGCCGGTTGCCACCACCGAAGACGGGCACCATTCGGTGGCGGCGCAGGTAGTCGCGCATGAAGGATATGTTCCGGTCGTTGCCCGGGCCGTAGATCATCGACGGCCGTATGATCGTGGCGGCGAGGCCCGAGTCCGCAACCGAGGCCTCTCCGGCCTCCACCGCCTCGACGTCAGGGGTGCGGAACCTCGAGAACCTGCGGGTCGAGCTCATCAACACGGCCCGACGCACCCCGGCGTGCCGGCAGGCCTGCACCAGGGCCGGGGCGTATCGGATCTGTGCTGCACTCACAAGCAGCTCGACCCCTTCCAGGGACCGCGCCAGGCCCTCGGGCCGGTCGAGGTCTCCCGGCACCCGGACCGCACCCATATCCTCCAGCCCGTCGGTGCGGCTGGAGGGCCGAACCAGGCATCGAACCGAATGGCCTTGGGCCAGGAGGGCCCGGGTCAGGTGGCGGCCCGTATATCCCGTGGCCCCGGCGACCAGGATCATCCCCCGTGGGCCCCCTTCAAGAGATCGGTGTAGAGCGCATCGAGCTGGGCGATCATTGCCTCCGCGGGAAACCGTCGCAGGGCCTCCTCGCGAGCCCTGTCTCCCATTTCGCGTCGCAGACGTTCGTCGTCCAACAGCCGCACCACGGCATCGGCAAGGCCCGCCACATCCCCTTGCGGCGCAAGGTATCCGGTCCGCCCCTCCTCGACGACCTCCGGCACGCCCCCCACCGACGTGGCCACCGGAGGGACGCCTGCAACCATGGCCTCGATCAACGTGACGGGCATGCCCTCGTAGTCGGAGCAGAGCAGGAAGATATCGAGCGTGTTCAGGAGGATGGGCACATCGTAGCGCACCCCAAGGAACCGGACGTTCGTCCCCAGATCCGTTGCCGACTCCCGCAGTGCGGCCTCGTCGGGCCCCCCGCCCACCACCAGAAACTCGGTCTCGGGACGACGCGATAGGACCCGACGCGCCACCTCGAGAAAGAGATCCAGGCGCTTGATGGGGGCAAGCATCGCCACGGTGCCCACCCGGTTGCCCGGTCGGTCGGCGGACGGTGTGGCGAAACCTGCAGTCCAGATTCCGTTGGGTACCCAGGAGAACGCCTTCTGGCGCCCGACTCGGTATTGCCGGAAGCGACCGCGCAGCGCCTGGCTCACCACCACGAAGCGGTCGGTCACTCGGCCCGTGAGGCGTTCCACGGCAAGCAGAACAGCGCTCTTGAGCGGCCCGAAGTACTCGTCGAACACATCGCCGTGGCAGGTGTGAACGATTACCGGAACCCCGGC
The DNA here is from genome assembly GCA_030746455.1 of Candidatus Latescibacterota bacterium. The sequence goes on along the minus strand of JASLMQ010000176.1, from coordinate 1,640 downwards.
CCACCACGCGGCCAGCCGTCCCAGGATCCCGGCCTTGGAGATGTGCGTGTGGACAACCTGGTATCTCCCACGCCTCACCAATCGTAAGAGACCGAGAAGAGCCCTGGCATCACGGATCGGATGAATCTCGCGGGTGAGCTCGGGCAAGACGTGGAGGTCGATATCCAGCCCTCGGGCTTCCTCGATCAGGCTCCCCTCTTCAGGCGCGGGGATACCCGTCGCAAGCGCGATTCGGTAGCGGCTGCGGTCCAGCCCGCGAATGGTGGTCAGCACATTCTGCGGGGCTCCGCCGACGGCAAGCCGCGTGATCACGAACAGGATATCGACCACGTTCTCCACTTGTTCCTCTTCGTGTTCTTCGTCTTGGGATCTCTGCCGGTCTCGGCTAGAAGCCCTTGAAGGACCTCATGATCTCCCCGCCTGAGACGCGTCGCCTCCGCTGCACCACCCGACGCTTCCTGACTGCGTCACGGAAAAGGCGAGCGGCATCCACGTGAGCCTGCACGAAGACGGGAAGCCGATGGGGAATACGGAGCAGGAGATAGGGCCAGGAGAGCGCCTCGGCCAGAACCAGCCAGGGGAACAGCGAGACGAGCACGCGAGGCGAGGCATCCTTGGCGAGGATCAGGTACCGATTCTTCCATATGTGACGCTGGATATCGCCCGACTTCTCGAGAACACGGATCCGACCCTCTTGTGAGGCCGACTCGAGGTGATGGGCGACAACGTTGGGGGCGTACAGACACCGCCAGCCCCTCAGCTGCGCGCGCCAGGCGAGGTCGACGTCCTCCCAGTACATGAAGAAGGATTCGTCGAAGTACTCGCCGAACAGCCGGACATCCTCGAGCATCTCCCTGCGGCAGAGCAAGGCGGCTCCGCTGCCCGCGAACACGAACTCGGGCTCGGATGCATTGGCGCTGCTGACCACCCGAAGTCGACGCTGAAGGTAGTGCCCCACATCGGCGACCTCGCCCGAGCCTGCCTTGAGGATCCGGGCCGCCACCGAGCCGATGTCCGGGGCCTCGTCGATGGCCGTTACCGCCTGCAACAAAAAATCCCGATCCAGGAACACATCGTTGTTCAGGATCAGGACATAGGGGAACTCGGTGTGCCGGATCGCCCGATTGTAGCCCTTGCAGAACCCCTCGTTTGTGGGCCGCTCCACCAGCCCCACCTGGGGGTACCGGTCGCGGATCAACTGCGGTGAACCGTCGGTGGAGCCGTTGTCCACCACAACCACTTCGCCGGGGGATAGCGACTGCCCCATCACCGCATCGAGACAGCGCGCGATGTGATCGATCCCGTTCCAGTTGACGATGGCCACCGAGACCGATGCGCTCGACCCCAAGCAGGTCACCTGGCCATCAGGAGCTGGCGCTCTCGATCTCGCGAAGGCGGTCGCGAAGGCGCGCAGCCTGCTCGTACCTCTCCTGGGAGATCGCCTCCCGGAGTTGCTCGGAGAGCCGTTGCTTCAGGCCCAGGGGACGATCTCGGCGAATCTCATCGGCCCAGGCCTCCAGGGCCTGGAGCTCCTCGCTGGACTCCGTGAGCTCGGGATCGCCGAACCCCTCGAAGAACTCGCGTATCTCCTCCATTCCTTCTTGTGCCGCCCGCAGGGCACCGTCGTAATCATCGCCCTG